>NZ_JBSFLZ010000134.1:0-18844 GCF_053599315.1 Saccharopolyspora sp. NPDC000995 | reverse complement strand
GCACACGGCACCGGAACCCGGCTCGGCGACCCCATCGAAGCCCAAGCACTGCTGGCCACCTACGGCCAGGACCGCGAACACCCGCTGTGGCTGGGATCGGTGAAGTCCAACATCGGCCACACCCAGGCCGCCGCCGGAGTCGCAGGCGTCATCAAAATGGTCATGGCCATGCGCCACGGCGTCCTGCCCCGCACACTGCACGTCGAGGAACCCACCACCGAAGTCGACTGGAACACCGCAGCCGTCTGCCTGCTCACGCAAAACCAGGACTGGCCCGACACCGGACACCCACGCCGCGCGGGCATCTCCTCCTTCGGCATCAGCGGCACCAACGCCCACATCATCATCGAACAACCACCCGGCAGCGAGAAGACCGACGCGCCACGTCCCGAACTCACCGCTGTCGCCTGGGTGCTCTCCGCGAAGAGCCCAGCGGCGCTGCGCGCCCAGGCACGGCAGCTGCTCGCGGTCTGCGAACAGAACCCGGCCGACATCGGCTGGTCGCTGGCCACCTCCCGCGCGGCGCTGGACCACCGCGCCGCCGTGGTGGGCAGCACCAGCGCCGCACTCCGCGACGGACTGCAGGCTCTCGCAGACGGCGCACCTCATCCCGCAGTCACCGAAGGCGAAGCAGGCCCCGCCGGCAAGGTCGTGTTCGTATTCCCCGGACAGGGATCGCAATGGCCCGGCATGGGCGCCGACCTGCTCGACACCCACCCGGTCTTCACCGAGTGGATCAACCGCTGCGAACAAGCACTCGCACCATTCGTCGACTGGTCCCTCACCGACATCCTGCGAGACGAAGACGCCCCGCTCGACCGGGTGGACGTCGTCCAGCCCGCGCTGTGGGCGATGATGATCGCCCTCGCCGAAACCTGGCGCGACTTCGGAGTCGAACCAGCAGCCGTCATCGGCCACTCACAGGGCGAAATCGCCGCCGCCTTTGTCGCGGGCATCCTCACTCTCGAGGACTCCGCCCGCATCGTCGCACTCCGAAGCCAACTCATCGCCCAGCACCTCGCAGGCAAAGGCGCCATGGCCTCCATCGCCCTTCCCGCCGAAGAACTGGGCGAAACACTCACCAACCACCCAGACATCACCATCGCCGCGCTCAACGGACCACAATCCACCGTCATCGCCGGACCCCAACACCCACTCGAAACACTACTGTCCACACTGGAACAACAAGACGTCCGAGTCCGTCGCATCCCCGTCGACTACGCCTCCCACACCGCCCACGTCGACACCATTCAAGATCAGCTACTCAAGGCACTCGCCCCCATCACCCCGCACCAGGGCGCCATCCCGTTCCACTCCACCGTCACCACGACCCAGTTGGATGGCCCCGAACTCACCGCCGACTACTGGTACCGCAACCTCCGCCAACCAGTGCGGTTCCACCCCGTCGTGGAGAACCTCCACCCCGCTCACACCACCTTCATCGAACCCAGCCCCCACCCCGTCCTCACCACACCGATCCAGGAAACGACCGACGACGCCACCACCATCGGCGCCCTTCGCCGCGACAACGGCAGTCTCGCCCACCTCCTCACCGCCACCACCCGAGCCTGGACCACCGGGCACCCGGTCGACTGGACCAAGCTGTTCGAGAACACAGCAGCACAGCGCATCCCGCTGCCCACCTATCCCTTCCAGCGCACCCGCTACTGGCTCGATGCGCCGGTTCAGGCGGCGCCGACCGGGGACGGTGCGGATGCCGACTTCTGGCACGCGGTCGAACACGAGGACCTCGACGCTCTGGCGGCGATGCTCGCGGTGGACGACCGCGATCCGCGGGAAGCGCTGCGCCCCGCGCTGTCGCTGCTGTCGGACTGGCGCCGGGAGCGGGTCACCGGCCTGACCGTCGATTCCTGGCGCTACCAGGTCACCTGGCGACCGCTTGCCCCGCCGTCCAGTTCCCCGACCGGCCCCGGCCGGTACCTGGCCCTGGTCCCGGCGCAGCACGCTGACAGCCCCTCGGTCACCACCGTTCTCGGCGCGCTGGCGGCAGCGGGGGCCGAGATCACCTGCGCCGGCGCGCAGGACCGCGACTCGATCAGCGGGCAGCTCGCCGAGCACCGCCCGCAGCACGTCCTGTCGTTCCTCGCCTTCGCCGACGACGCGGTATCCGCAACGCTGGCGTTGCTGCAGGCCTGCGCGGACGCAGACCTGGACGGATCGGTGTGGTGCGTGACGTCCGGGGCGGTATCGGTCGGACGCGCCGACCGGCTCCGCAATCCCGACCAGGCAGCCGTGTGGGGCTTGGGGCAGGTGGCAGGGTTGGAACACCCTCAGTGGTGGAGCGGTCTCGTCGACCTGCTCGATGAGCCCGATGAGCGTGCCGCGGCGCGGATCGCGGCGGTGCTGACCGGTGCTGGGGAGGAGGACCAGCTCGCGGTGCGCGCCTCGGGCGTGTTCGTCCGGCGGCTGGCCCACGCCGCCGCCCCGTCGACCGAGCGGCGTTGGAGCACGGACGGGCCGGTGCTCATCACCGGTGGGACCGGAGCGCTGGGCGCCCACGTCGCGCGGTGGCTCGCCCGCTCGGGCGTGCAGCATCTCGTGCTCACCAGCCGCCGGGGGATCGAGGCCCCGGGTGCCCAGGAGCTGCGGGCCGAGCTGGAGGCGCTCGCACCCGGTGTCCGAGTCGACGTCGAGACGTGCGACGTCGCCGACCGGGCGGCGCTCGACCGGGTGCTCGACGCGCTGGACACCGCCGTGACCGCGGTGTTCCACACCGCAGGTGTGGGGACTGCCGCGTCTCTGCGCGAAACCGGCAGCGCACTCCTGGCGCAGGCGTGGGAGGGCAAGGCGCTCGGCGCCAAGAACCTCGACGACGCGTTCGCCGACACCGCGCTCGACGCATTCGTGCTGTTCTCCTCCGCCGCGGGCGTGTGGGGTGGCAGTGGGCAGGGTGCCTACGCCGCCGCCAACGCCTACCTGGACGCGTTGGCCCAGGCACGGCGGGACCGCGGCCTGCACGCCCTCGCCACCGCGTGGGGGACCTGGGGCGGCGACGGCATGGCGGCCCAGGGCGCGGCGCGGGATTCCTTGCACCGCTCGGGTTTGCCCGCCATGGAGCCCGAACTCGCCGTCGAGGCGCTGCGCCGGGCGCTGGACGTCGACGACACCTCGGTCGCGGTCGCCGACATCGCGTGGAACCGGTTCGCGCCCACGCTCAGCGCGGCGCGCCGCCGACCGTTGATCAGCGACCTCGCCGAGGCGCGGGCGGCGTTGGACGGGGCGGGCGCGGACGGGCCGGAGGCCCAGGACGACGGCTGGCGGCAACGGCTGTCCGGGCTCACCTCCACCGAGCGCAACCGCGCCCTGCTGGACCTGGTGCGCGCCGAGGTCGCAGCGGTACTCGGCCACTGCTCACCCGCCGAGATCACGCCGCGTGCGGCGTTCCGCGATCTCGGTCTCGACTCGCTCACCGCCGTCCAGCTGCGCAATCGCCTCAAGTCGGCGACCGGGTTGGCGCTGCCCACCACGCTGGTGTTCGACCACCCGTCGCCGGTCGCGCTGGTGGCGCACCTGGAGCGGGAGCTGCTGGGTGAGGTCGCACCGGCCGCCGCGACCACCGAGACCGCGTACCGGGACGACGATCCGGTGGTGATCGTCGCGATGAGCTGCCGCCTCCCCGGTGGCGCCGACTCGCCCGAATCGCTGTGGGACCTGGTCACCCTCGGCGGAGACGCGGTTTCCGGCTTCCCCACCGACCGCGGCTGGAACGTCGAGGGGATCTACGACCCGGGGCTGAGCAGGCCGGGCACCTCCTACGCCCGCGAAGGCGCCTTCGTACCGGAGGCCGCGGAGTTCGACGCGGAGTTCTTCGGCATCTCCCCGCGCGAGGCGGTCGCGATGGACCCGCAGCAGCGGCTGCTGCTGGAAACCTCCTGGGAGGCGTTCGAACGCGCGGGCATCGCGATCGACGGTCTGCGCGAGAGCCGGACCGGCGTGTTCGTCGGCGCCTCCACCTCGCACTACGAGACGCACGACAGCGCGCGGAGCGCGGAGGGCTATCTGATCACCGGCACGGCGACCGCCGTGCTGTCGGGCCGCATCTCCTACACCTTCGGGCTGGAAGGTCCCGCCGTCACGGTCGACACCGCCTGCTCGTCGTCGCTGGTCGCGCTGCACCTCGCGGCGCAGGCGCTGCGCAGCGGTGAGTGTTGCCTCGCGCTCGCCGGTGGCGTGACCGTGATGTCCACGCCGGCGGCATTCGTGGAGTTCAGCCGGCAGCGGGGGCTCGCCGCCGACGGCCGGTGCAAGGCGTTCGCTGCTGCGGCGGACGGCACAGGTTGGGGCGAGGGCGCCGGGATCGTGCTGCTGGAGAGGCTGTCGGACGCCCGGCGCAACGGTCATCCCGTGCTCGCCGTGCTCCGCGGTTCGGCGGTCAACCAGGACGGCGCGTCCAACGGCCTCAGCGCACCCAACGGTCCTTCGCAGCAGCGGGTGATCCGGCAGGCGCTGGCCAACGCAGGGCTCCATCCGTCCGAAGTGGACGCCGTCGAGGGCCACGGCACCGGGACCCGGCTCGGCGACCCCATCGAAGCCCAAGCACTGCTGGCCACCTACGGCCAGGACCGCGAACACCCGCTGTGGCTGGGCTCGGTGAAGTCCAACATCGGGCACACTCAGTCCGCCGCCGGCGTGGCGGGGGTGATCAAGATGGTCATGGCCATGCGGCACGGCCTGCTGCCGCGCACGCTGCACGTCGACGAACCCACTCCGCACGTCGACTGGGCCTCCGGGGAGATCTCGCTGCTCATCGAGGACCAGCCGTGGCCGGAGGTCGACCGGCCGCGCCGGGTCGGGGTGTCGGCGTTCGGCGTCGGTGGGACGAATGCGCACGTGATCATCGAGCAGGCGACGGAGCCGGAGCCCTTGGCGGATACCGGTACTCCCCCACCGGTCGTGCCGTGGGTGCTCTCGGCTCGCGACGAGTCCGCGCTGTCGGCGCTCGCCGGGCAGCTCGCCCGCCGGGTCGGCGATGACGCCTCGGTGCTCGACATCGGCTACTCGTTGGCCACGACCCGCATCGCGCTGGAAGAGCGAGCGGTGCTGATCGGCGGTGACGTCGACGAGCGCAGGCGGGCGCTGGCCGAACTGGCGGAGGGCCGGGTGCCGCCGGGTGTGATCCGCGGCCGGGTGGCCGAGGGCGGTCTGGTGATGGTGTTCTCCGGGCAAGGAACCCAGCGCCTGGGCATGGGCCGCGAGCTCTACGACGCCTACCCGGTCTACGCCGAGGCCTTCGACACCACCTGCACCGAACTCGATCTCCACCTCCCCCGGCCGCTGCACGAAGTGGTCTTCGGCGATGATCCAGACCTGCTCGACCAAACCCAGTACACCCAACCAGCCCTGTTCGCCTTCCAAACCGCCCTCTACCGGCTGTGGGAATCCTGGGGAATCACACCCGAAATCGTCACCGGGCACTCCATCGGCGAAATCACCGCCGCCCACATCGCCGGTGTTCTCACCCTCACCGACGCCGCCACACTGATCACCACTCGCGGCCGTCTCATGCAATCCCTGCCCGCAGGGGGCGCGATGGTGGCCATCAACGCCGCCGAGAGCGAAGTGCTACCCCAGCTGGCCGGGTTCGAGGACGAGGTCGGCATCGCCGCCATCAACGGACCGAACTCCCTCGTCCTCTCCGGCGATCACGAAGCACTCGCCACGATCGCCCAAGGTCTGAAGCACCGCACCACGTGGCTGCGCGTCTCCCACGCCTTCCACTCACCACTGATGAACCCCATCCTCGACGAATTCCGCACCACCGTGGAAAACCTGACCTTCGCCGCACCCACCATCCCGCTCGTCTCCACCGTCACCGGACAACCCGCTGACCACCGCACGCTCGCCGACCCCGAACACTGGATCCGCCACGCCCGCCAAACCGTCCGCTTCGCCGACGCCACCGCACACATCGAAGCGGCACACCTCGAAATCGGCCCAACCGGATCGCTGATCCCCCACCTGCCCGCCGGCGCCATCGCCAGTCTCCGCAGCAAGCAGCCCGAAACCCAGTCGCTGGCAACCGCACTCGCCAGTGTCGTGGCGACCGGGGCCGACCCCGACTGGCACGCCTACTTCGCCGGCACCGGCGCCCGCGCCGTAGCACTGCCGACCTACCCGTTCCAGCGCCGGCACTACTGGCTCGACGGGACGGCGCCCACCACCACTGGCGAGGAGACCGCGGACGAGTCCGAAACCCGTTTCTGGGACGCCGTCGAGCGCCAGGACCTCTCGGCGCTGTCGCAAGAGGTGGGCGACGACCACGAGGCGCTCACCGCCGCGCTGCCGGTGCTCGCGGACTGGCGGCGCCGCAAGCGCGATCAGTCCGTTGTGGACTCCTGGCGCTACCGCGTGAGCTGGACGCCGCTGCGCGCCCCCGCTCAGAGCCTCGCGGGAACGTGGCTCGCAGTGGTACCGGAGTCCTGCCGCGACGACGCGGAGATCGCTGCGGTTCTCGGCGCGCTGCGCGACGGTGGTGCCGACGTCCGAGTCGTGCACGATGCGGAGGTCGGCGACTGCACCGGTCTTTCCGGTGTGCTGTCCCTGCTGGCCTTCGACGAACGGCCCGACGAGCAGCACCCGCCGTTGTCTCGCGGGATCACCGCGACCATCGCGCTGATCCACCAGCTGCAGCGGGCAGGATCGACCGCGCCGCTGTGGTGCGCGACGCGGGGCGCCGTCGCCATCGGCCACTCCGAGCAGTTGCGGTCGCCGGTCCAGGCGCAGATCTGGGGCGCGGGCCGTGCGGTCGCGCTCGAATGGCCGCAGAGCTGGGGCGGGCTCATCGATCTGCCTCCGACCCTCGACGAGCGCGTGTTATCCGCGCTGCCCGCGCTGCTCGCCGGCTCCGGTGGCGAGGACCAGCTCGCCCTGCGTTCCTCCGGGGTGCTCGCCCGGCGGCTCGTCCGCGCCCCGCACGCAGCGCCGAGCGGCCCGGAATGGACACCGCGTGGCACGGTGCTGATCACCGGCGGTACCGGGGCGCTGGGTGCGCACGTCGCCCGCTGGCTCGCCCGCCGCGGGGCGGAGCATCTGCTGCTCGTCAGCCGCCGCGGCCCGGCAGCGCCGGGGGTCGCGGCGCTGGAGGCCGAACTGTCCGCGTCGGGTGCCGATGTGACCATCGCCGCGTGCGACGTCGCCGATCGCGCGTCCCTGGCGGAACTACTCGCGGGCATACCGCAGCAGCGACCGCTGACGGCTGTCGTGCACACCGCAGGCGTCGGCCAGCGCAACCCGTTGTCCGAGACCGGAATCGACGAGTTCGCCGAGGTCGTGCTGGCGAAGACGGCAGGCGCGACGCATCTCGACGAGCTGACCGGCGACCGGGAGCTGGATGCTTTCGTTCTGTTCTCGTCCGTCTCGGCGACCTGGGGCAGCGGTGGCCAGGCGGCCTACGGCGCCGCCAACGCCTACCTCGACGCGCTCGCGCGGCGGCGCCGCGACCGCGGGCTCACCGCGACGTCGGTCGCATGGGGCCCGTGGGACGACGGCGGCATGGCAGAGGGAGCGGCGGGCGAGCACTCGCGCCGCCGCGGCCTGGTGCCGCTGCCGCCCGGGCCGGCGATCTCGGCGCTGGAACAGACGGTGCGCGAGGCCGACCCGTGCCTCACGGTCGCGGACGTGCGCTGGGATGACTTCCTGCCGCTGTTCGTCTCCGCCCGCCCCAGCCCGCTGCTGTCCGGGCTGCCGGAGTCGCGGCGAGTCCTCGGCTCCGGTCAGGAGACGGACACCGGGCCCGCGCACCGGCTCGCCGCGCTCGGCCCCGCCGAGCGGCGGTCGCACCTGCTGTCCGTGATCACGGTGGAGGCCGCAGCGGTGCTCGGCCACGCGACGCCCGACGGAGTGGAGCCGGACCGGGCGTTCCGCGACCTCGGATTCGACTCGCTCACCGCGGTCGAGCTGCGCAACCGTCTCGGCGCGGCGCTGGGCATCGCGCTCCCGGCGACGATGGTCTTCGATCACCCGACGCCGCACCGACTGGTGTCCCACCTCTGCTCGCTGTTCGCCGATGAGCCGCGCGAGGAGCGCAACGCCGACACCGCGGTCGAGGTGTCCGCGGAACCGCTCGCGATCGTGGGCATGGGCTGCCGCTTCCCCGGCGGCGTGCACAGCCCCGATCAGCTGTGGGAGCTGGTGCGCGCGGGCCGCGACGCGGTCTCCGGGTTCCCCACCGACCGGGGGTGGGACCTGGGTGCCCTGCTGACGACCGCGCCGGGTGAGCACGGCGGCAGCACGGCGACCGAGGGTGGGTTCCTCCACGAGATGGCCGACTTCGACGCGGCGTTCTTCGGGATCTTCCCGCGCGAAGCGCTCGCCATGGACCCGCAGCAGCGGCTGCTGTTGGAGACCGCGTGGGAAACCTTCGAACGCTCCGGCATCGATCCGGCGTCGTTGCACGGCAGCCGCACCGGCGTGTTCGTCGGCGGCAACAGCCAGGACTACGTCTCGTTGCTGCACAACGGCGCCCAGGGCACCGAGGGCTACCTCCTCACCGGCAACACGACCAGCGTGGCGTCGGGGCGGATCTCCTACACCTTCGGACTCGAAGGGCCTGCGGTGACCGTGGACACGGCCTGCTCGTCGTCGCTGGTCGCACTGCACCTCGCGGCGCAGGCACTGCGCAACGGCGAATGCACCATGGCGCTGGCCGGCGGTGTGACCGTGATGTCCACGCCGAGGACGTTCACCGAGTTCAGCAGGCAGGGCGGCCTCGCCGCGGACGGCCGCTGCAAGGCATTCTCCAGCACCGCCGACGGAACAGGCTGGGGCGAAGGCGTCGGCCTGATCCTCGTCGAACGCCTCTCGGACGCACGACGCAACAACCACCCGGTGCTGGCGATCGTCCGCGGTTCGGCGATCAACCAGGACGGCGCGTCCAACGGTCTCACCGCGCCGAACGGGCTGTCCCAGCAGGGCGTCATCCGCCAAGCGCTGGCCAACGCCGGACTCCGACCATCCGAAGTGGACGTGGTCGAAGCGCACGGCACCGGAACCCGGCTCGGCGACCCGATCGAAGCCCAAGCGCTGCTGGCCACCTACGGGCAGGACCGGGACCATCCGCTGTGGCTCGGGTCTATCAAGTCGAACATCGGGCACACCCAGTCCGCCGCCGGCGTGGCGGGAGTGATCAAGATGGTCATGGCCATGCAGCACGGCCTGCTGCCGCGAACGCTGCACGTCGACGAACCCACGGGTGAGGTCGACTGGGCCGCGGGCGCCGTCGCGCTGCTGACCGAGGACCGGGCCTGGCCCGAGCATCCCCGGCCCCGACGCGCGGGTGTCTCGTCGTTCGGGGTGAGCGGAACCAACGCCCACGTGATCCTCGAACAAGCGCCTGCCCTTGACGAGCCCGACGCGCCGGGCCCCGATCTCGCGGCGGCGCCTTGGGTGCTGTCCGGGCGCACCGAGTCGGCGGTGCGGGCGCAGGCGGCCCGGCTGGCCGAGCAGCTGGCCGATGACGCCTCGGTCGTGGACACCGCCTGGTCGCTGGCCACCACCCGAGCTGCTTTCGAGGAACGCGCCGTCGTGGTGACAGGGGATCTCGACGAGCGCAGGAAAGCGTTGCAGACGTTCGCGGAGGGCCAGGCGCCACCGGAGGTGATCACCGGCCGAGCGTCCGAAGGTGGGCTGGTCATGGTGTTCTCCGGCCAAGGAACCCAACGACTCGCAATGGGACGCGAACTCTACGACACCTACCCCGCCTACGCCGACGCCTTCGACACCGCCTGCACCGAACTCGACCCGCACCTCCCCCATCCACTACGCGACGTCATCTTCGGCGACGACCCGAACCTGCTCAACCAAACCCAATACGCGCAGCCAGCTTTGTTCGCCTTCCAAACCGCGCTCTATCGACTGTGGGAATCCTGGGGCATCACACCCGAAATCGTCACTGGCCACTCCATCGGCGAGATCACCGCAGCCCACATCACCGGTGTCCTCACCCTCACCGACGCCGTCACGTTGATCGCAGTACGTGGACGGCTGATGCAATCCCTGCCTGAGGGCGGAGCGATGGTGGCCATCAACGCCACCGAAAATGAGATCCTCCCCCACCTCGCCGGATACGAAGACGAGATCGGCATCGCCGCCGTCAACGGGCCCGGCTCCCTCGTCCTCTCCGGCGATCAGGCCACGCTGCGTGAAATCACCGACTCCCTGAGCCAGCGTCGCACCACCTGGTTGCGGGTCTCCCACGCCTTCCACTCACCACTCATGAACCCCATCCTCGACGAATTCCGCACCACCGTGGAAAACCTGACCTTCGCCATACCGAACCTGCCGCTCGTCTCCACCGTCACCGGAGATCTCGCCGCCCACCAAACTCTTACCAATCCTGAACACTGGATCCGGCACGCCCGCAACACCGTCCGCTTCGCCGACGCCATCACCACCATCGCCGCCCGAAACCCGTCCACACACCTGGAAATCGGCCCCAACGCCGCGTTGATTCCGCACCTTCCCACCGGCGCCATCGCCAGTCTCCGCGGCAAGCAGCCCGAAGCCCAGTCGCTGGCAACCGCACTCGCCCGCCTCGTCGTCAACGGCATCAACCCCGACTGGCGGAACTACTTCAACCACATCAACGCCCACCCCACCCCACTGCCCACCTACCCGTTCCAACGCACCCGCTACTGGCCGGACGCCGTCAACGGCTCGCATCACGTCAACGCAGCGCACCCGCTGCTGACCAACGCGGTGGAACTCGCGCACAGCAACGGCGTGCTGCTCACCGCCCGGCTCTCCACCGCAAGCCACCCGTGGCTCGCCGACCACGTCGTCGCGGGCTCTGTGGTGTTCCCCGGCGCCGCGTTCGTCGAGCTCGTCCTGCACGCCACCCAGCAGGCCGGGTTGCGCAACATCGAGGAGCTCACGCTCGAAAACCCGTTGCTGCTGCCCGAGAACGACACGGTCGAGGTGCAAGTGGCGGTGGCCGAACCGGACCGCGACGGCCGTCGAGCGGTCACCGTCCACTCCAGGACCGAGGAGTACGGCGACGCGTGGCAGCTGCACGCCACCGGCGTCATCGACGCCACGCCCGTGCCCGAACCGTCTTGGTCCCTGGCCGCCTGGCCTCCACCGGAGGCGGTCGAACTGCCCGTGGCCGAGGTCTACGCCGAGTTCGCGGCCGCCGGTCTCGACTACGGCCCGTTCTTCCAGGGGCTCCGGTCGGCGTGGCGAGCGGGCGAGGACGTGGCGGTCGAGGTGGCGCTGCCCAGCGGCGAGGAGCACCACGCCGCGGGTTTCGGCCTGCACCCGGCGCTGCTGGATTCCGTGCTGCACGGCACCGGCATCGGCCGGATGTTCGGTGCCGACGACCAGGCCCGGCTGCCGTTCTCGTGGTCCGGCGTGACCTACTACGCCGCCGGCGCGCCGGTGCTGCGGGCGCTGTTGTCCCCGAAGGGGGAGGACGCGGTGGCGATGCGGGTCGCGGACGCCGCAGGCAGGCCCGTCGCGGCGGTGGACCTGCTGACGATGCGGAAGATCACGCCGGAAAAGCTCGCGAACACGCGGAACTCCTTGCTCGTGGAGAGCTGGCAGCCGAGGGAGACACCGGCAACGGCAACGACGTTCGCCGTGCTCGGCGACGAGCACGAGCCGGAAGGCGCCACGCACCTCC
This sequence comes from Saccharopolyspora sp. NPDC000995, assembly GCF_053599315.1. NCBI lineage: Bacteria > Bacillati > Actinomycetota > Actinomycetes > Pseudonocardiales > Pseudonocardiaceae > Saccharopolyspora > Saccharopolyspora sp. NPDC000995. Next base: position 7,206 of record NZ_JBSFLZ010000134.1, on the reverse strand, counting down.
TGCTGATGGTGCGCAACAGCGACAGCCCCGAGCCCGACATCGCGCTGACGACAGCCGCGACCGTGCTGAGCGCGATCCAGTCCGTCACCGACGAAAGCACGCTCGTGGTCCTAACCTCGAAGGCGGTCGCGGTGGACGCCGAACCGGCGCCGGCGGGGGCAGCCGTCTGGGGACTCGTCCGCGCGGCGCAGGCCGAACGGCCGGGCCGCGTGATGCTGGTCGACACCGACGACGAGAAGAGCTCGTGGGATGCGCTTCCACACGCGTTGACCAGCGACGAACCACAGCTCGCACTGCGCAGGGGGAAGATCCTCGTGCCCCGGCTCGTCCCCGCCACCGCCGCTGTTCCCAGCACACCGGACTGGAGTTCCAGCACAATCCTGATCACCGGTGCTTCCGGCGCGCTGGGCAGGCTCGTCGCACGCCACCTGGTCGACGCGCACGGTGTCCGCGACCTCGTCCTGCTCAGCCGCGCCGGCGACGCCCCGGAACCCGCCGGTGCCGCCGTCACGCATATCGCCTGCGACCTCACCGATCAACGGCAGATCTCCGAGGCACTCGCCGTCGTCCCGCGTGACCGGCCGCTGACCATCGTGCACTGCGCGGGCACGCTCGATGACGCCACGATCGAGCACCAGACGCCGGAGCGCCTGCAGCGCACCTTCGCCCCCAAAGCCACCGCAGCCTGGCACCTCCACCAACACACCCAACACCACCCCACCACACTCATCCTCTTCTCCTCCGCCGCAGCAACCCTCGGCTCACCCGGCCAAACCAACTACGCCGCAGCCAACGCCTACCTCCACGCACTCACCCACCTCCGCACCTCCCACCACCAACCCACCACCACCATCGCCTGGGGCCCCTGGACCACCGGCATGACACACAACCTCACCAGCGCCGACCGCCGGCGGATCGCCGAGACTGGCCTCATCCCGATCGACGAGGCCCACGGGCTCGCGCTGTTCGACGCGGCCTTGGCCGGCAACGAGCCGGTCGTCCTGCCGCTGCCGGTGAACAGGGCGGCGCTGTGCCGTCGTGCGGCCGACGGCCCGCTGCCCGCCGTGCTGCGCAATATGGCACCGCCGCCGGTGCGCGCCGCCACGGCCGCCCCGACCATGACGCAGCAGGCACTGGCAGACACGCTTCGTGGCCTGCCTGCGCACGAGCAGGACGAGCGGCTGGCGCAACTCGTTCGCGGCCGCATCGCCGCCGTGCTTGGCCACGGCTCACCCGAGGCGGTTCCGATGGATCAGCAGTTCACCGACCTCGGGTTCGACTCGCTGATGTCCGTCGAACTGCGCGGGGCGCTGGAGGCTGCGACCGGGCTGCGCCTGCCCGCCACGCTGGTCTTCGACCATCCCACGCCCGCCGGAGTGCACGAGCTCCTGCACGGCGAACTGCTCTCCGGCGAATCGTCCGCACCGGAGGCCGTCTTCGCCGAGATCGACCGGCTGGAAACGAATCTGGCCCGCCTCGGCGAGCAGCATGCGGCGCGGGTGCGCAGCCGGATCTGGTCGTTGCTCGCCGCCTGGGAGGACACCGGCACCGGCGTCGACACCGGCAGCGACGACGAACTGGCGGACGCGGATTTGGAAGCGACCCTGGGAATCATCGACGACGAACTCGGCCGATCTGACGAAAGTGACGCGAAGTGAGCGAGGAAAAGACACTCAAGTACCTCAAGCGGCTCACGGCCGAACTGCGCGACACCCGCAAGCGGCTGCGCGCGGCCGAGGAGAGTAACCGCGAGCCGCTCGCCGTCGTCGGAATGGCGTGCCGCTACCCGGGCAGCGTGACCACGCCGGAGCAGCTGTGGCACCTGGTCGAGTCCGGGCGGGACGCGATCGGCGAGTTCCCCCGCGACCGCGGCTGGAACATCGACGGGCTGCAGTCCGCCCGCCCCGGCGAGGCGGGCAGCAGCGACACCCAGCAGGGCGGTTTCCTCTACGACGCGGCGGAATTCGACGCGGCGTTCTTCGGCATCTCCCCGCGCGAGGCGCTCGCGATGGACCCGCAGCAACGGCTGCTGCTGGAAACCGCGTGGGAGGCGGTGGAACGCGCCCGAATCGTGCCCGACAGCCTGCGCGGCAGCCGCACCGGTGTCTTCGCCGGGCTCATGTACCACGACTACGCCTCGCGCCTGGCCAGGATTCCGGACGTCGTGGAGGGATATCTCGGCACCGGGAACTCCGGCAGCATCGCATCGGGGAGGCTCGCCTACACCCTCGGGTTGGAAGGTCCCGCCGTCACGATCGACACGGCCTGCTCCTCGTCACTGGTGGCGCTGCATCTCGCCGGTCAGGCGCTGCGGCGGTCGGAGTGCTCGCTCGCGCTGGTCGGCGGCGTGACCGTGATGGCGAGTCCGGCACCGTTCATCGACTTCAGCAGGCAGCAGGGCCTCTCGTCGGACGGGAGGTGCAAGGCGTTCTCCAGCACGGCCGACGGCACCGGCTGGGCCGAGGGCGCGGGCATGCTGGTCGTCGAGCGGCTGTCCGACGCGCTCCGCAACGGGCATCCGATCCTGGCCGTCGTGCGCGGCACGGCGGTGAACCAGGACGGCAGGTCCAACGGCCTCACCGCGCCGAACGGGCCGTCGCAGCAGCAGGTGATCCGCGATGCCCTCATCGACGCGGGGTTGCGCGCGGAACAGGTCGACGCCGTCGAGGCGCACGGCACCGGGACCCGGCTCGGCGACCCGATAGAAGCCCAGGCCTTGCTGGCCACCTACGGGCAGAACCGGGAAGAGGCGCTGCGGCTCGGCTCGATCAAGTCCAACATCGGGCACACCCAAGCCGCCGCGGGCATCGCGGGCATCATCAAGATGATCATGTCCATGCGGCACGGCGTCCTGCCGCGCACGCTGCACGTCGATGAGCCGGCCCCGGAGGTCGACTGGAGCTCCGGCGCGGTCGCGCTGCTGACGGAACCGGTCGCCTGGCCGCAGCGGGACGGAACCCGCCGCGCGGGTGTGTCCTCGTTCGGCTTCAGCGGGACGAATGCGCACGTGATCCTGGAGGAGGCGCCGGCACCGGAGTCCGATCCCGACGCTGGAACGCCTCCGCCGGTCGTACCGTGGGTGCTGTCGGCCAGGACTCCGGAGGCCCTGCGCGCCCAGGCAACCCGGCTCGCGGACCACCTCGGCGACGGCGGCTCGGTGCTCGACGTGGGCTTCTCGCTGGCCACCACCCGCGCTGCCTTCGAGGAACGCGCCGTCGTGGTGACAGGGGACATCGACGAGCGCAGGAAGGCGTTGCAGTCGTTCGCGGAGGACCAGGCGCCACCGGAGGTGATCACCGGCCGGGCGAGCGAGGGCGGACTGGTGATGGTGTTCTCCGGCCAAGGAACCCAACGCCTGGGCATGGGCCGCGAGCTCTACGACACCTACCCCGCCTACGCCGAGGCCTTCGACACCACCTGCGCCGAACTCGACCCGCACCTCCCTCATCCACTCCGCGGGGTCGTCTTCGGCGACGACGAGGATCTGCTCAACCAAACCCAATACGCGCAGCCAGCTTTGTTCGCCTTCCAAACCGCGCTCTACCGGCTGTGGGAATCCTGGGGAATCACACCAGAAGTCGTCACCGGCCACTCCATCGGCGAAATCACCGCCGCCCACATCACCGGTGTCCTCACACTCACCGACGCCGCAATCCTCGTCACCACCCGCGGCCGCCTCATGCAAACCCTTCCCGAGGGCGGCGCCATGGTCGCCATCAACGCAACCGAAGACGAAGTACGAGCCCATCTGGCCGGGTTCGAAGACAACATCGGCATCGCCGCCATCAACAGACCGGACTCGCTCGTCCTCTCCGGCGATCACACCGCACTGCTCAAAGTCACCGGGAAACTCCACGCACACCCCACCTGGCTGCGCGTCTCACACGCCTTCCACTCACCGCTGATGAACCCCGTCCTCGACGAGTTCCGCACCACCGTGGCCGGCCTGTCCTTCGAAGCGCCCACCATCTCGCTTGTCTCCACCGTCACCGGACAACCCGTCAACGACAGCACTCTCGCCGACCCCGAACACTGGGTGCGCCACGCCCGCCAGACCGTCCGCTTCGCCGACGCGCTCGCCACCACCGCCGCCCGAAACCCGGCCGCACACCTGGAAATCGGCCCCAACGCCGCCCTGACCCCGCACATCACCGGCACCGTCGCGACATCACTGCGGCGCGACAAGCCCGAGCCCGAAGCCCTCGCCGCCGCGCTCGCACTCCTCGTGGCCAACGGCATCGATCCCGACTGGCACGCATACTTCGCCGGCACCGGCGCGCGCCCCGCACCGCTGCCCACGCATGCGTTCCAACGCACGCGGTACTGGCTCGAAGCGGCCGAAGCAACCGGCGGCTCGGGTCACCCGCTGCTGGACACTGCGATCGGGCTCGCCGACGGCGGCCGGATGCTCCTGACCGGCACTCTCGCCCTGTCCTCGCACCCGTGGCTCGCCGAGCACGCCGTGCACGGCGACGTGCTGCTGCCCGGCGCCGCGTTCGTCGAGCTGGCGCTGCACGCCGGGCAACAGGCAGGCCACTCCTTCCTGGCGGAGCTCACGCTCGGCGAGCCGCTCGTCCTCGACGAGGACACCTGCGTCGAACTCCAGGTCCTGCTGGACGAACCGGGCGCCGACGGGCGAGCCGTCACCGTCTTCTCCCGCGCCGCCGACGCGCCGCCCGGCGAGCCGTGGACCAAGCACGCCGAGGGCCTGCTCACCGCGGCGACCCCGGATTCCGCCGAGGACCTCACCCCCTGGCCACCCGCGGACGCCACACCCGTGGACACCGACGCGGTCTACGCCGACCTGCCCGGTCTGAGCTACGGGCCCGCCTTCCAGGGACTGCGCCGGGCATGGGTGCGCGACGACGTGGTGTTCGCCGAGGTCGACTTGGACGAGGCGCAGCACGCGGACGCGGACCGGTTCGCGGTGCACCCGGCGCTGCTGGACTCCGCCCTGCACCCCATCGGGCTCGGCAAGTTCCTCGACGACACGAGCGCGCCGTCCGTGCCGTTCTCCTGGAGCGGTGTGGCCGTGCACGCGGTCAACCCCCGGTTCCTGCGGGTGCGGATCTCCCCGGCGGGCCAGGATGCGGTGTCGCTGCTGCTCGCCGACCCGTCCGGCCGTCCGTTGCTCGAAGTCTCCCGGCTCGCGCTGCGCCCGCTCCCGCAGTCCCGGACCAGCCAGGTTGGTCGTTCGCTGTTCCGGACCGCCTGGGTGCCGTCACCACCCGCGGAACGCACCGCGGAGACGGATGTGGTCTTCCTGCCGTTCCACCCGGGCGACGACGACGCGGAACGCGCTGCGGTGCGAGCGCTCGAAGTCCTGCAGAACTGGCTGACCGACGAGCGCTCCGCCACCGCGCGGCTCGCCCTGGTCACCACCGGCTCCTACCTCGTCGACGAGGACGCGCCCGCCGACGTGTCCGCGGCGCTGGCGAACGCCGCGGTGTGGGGGCTGACGAGGTCGGCGCAGTCCGAGCACCCGGACCGGTTCGTCCTGCTCGACGTCGACGATCTCGACTCGTCGTGGCGCACCGCGGCCACCGCTGCCATCGCCGCGGGCGAGACGCAGATCGCGATCCGGAGGGGCGAGTCGCACGTGCCGCGGTTGGTGCACGAGAAGCCGGGCACGAACAGCGGGCCGGACTGGTCGGCGGGCACGGTGCTCATCACCGGAGCCACCGGTGCGCTGGGCGGCCTCATCGCCCGGCATCTCGTGCGCACGCACGGCGCGCGCGACCTGCTGCTGCTCGCACGCCGGCCGGTCCCGCCCGAGCTGCGGGACGATCTGGTGGCAGCCGGAGCTCGCGTGACATCCGTCGCGTGCGACCTCACCGACCGCGAGCAGCTCGCCGCCGCGCTCGACGGCCAGGAGCTGAGCGTGATCGTGCACTGCGCAGGTGCCATCGACGACGCGGTCCTCACCAACCAGACGCCTGGGCATCTGCACCGCACCTTCGCCCCCAAAGCCACCGCAGCCTGGCACCTCCACCAACACACCCAACACCACCCCACCACACTCATCCTCTTCTCCTCCGCCGCAGCAACCCTCGGCTCACCCGGCCAAACCAACTACGCCGCAGCCAACGCCTACCTCCACGCACTCACCCAGCTGCGCACCACCCACCACCAACCCACCACCACCATCGCCTGGGGCCCCTGGACCACCGGCATGACACACAACCTCACCAGCCTGCGGCGGGGCATGCGGCCGCTGCGGGAGGAGGAAGGTCTCCAGCTCTTCGACGCCGCGCTCGCCGCGGACTCGCGAGTGGTCGTCCCGATGCACCTGGACGCCCACGCGTTCACCGCCGACACCGGCTCCGTGCCCGCCCTGCTGCGCGCTCTCGTGCCAGCCCTCCGGCGTCGTGCCGCCGCGCGGGAGTCGGACACGTTCGCCGAGCGGTTGCGCCGCATGACCTCGGCCGATCAGGGCGCGGCCCTGCTCAGCCTCGTCCGCGAGCAGGTCGCGGCCGTGCTCGGGCACGACGACCCGCTCACGGTCGATCCTGCCCAGGCGTTCCACGATCTCGGCTTCGATTCGCTCACGTCCGTCGAGTTCCGCAACCGCCTGAACACGGCGACCGGGCTGCAACTCCCGGCAACGCTCGTCTTCGACCACCCGAACGCGACCGCGCTCGTCGAGCACCTGCGGCCTGAACTCCTCGGCGCGCCCGCACGAAACTCCGAACCGCTGGCGTTGGCCTCGACCGACAGCGATCCGATCGTGATCGTCGGCATGGCGTGCCGCTATCCCGGCGGTGTCGAGACGCCGGAGGAGCTGTGGCATCTCGTCGTGTCCGAGAACGACGCCATATCGGCCTTTCCCACCGACCGCGGATGGGACGTGGCGAGGCTCTACGACCCGGCGGGTGAAGCGCCCGGCACGTCCTACGTGCGGCAGGGCGGTTTCCTGCACGACGCGGCGGAGTTCGACGCCGCCCTGTTCGGGATCTCACCACGCGAAGCGCTGGCCATGGACCCGCAGCAGCGCCTGCTGCTGGAAACCGCGTGGGAAACCTTCGAACGCGCCGGATTCGACCCGACGTCACTGCGCGGCAGCCGGACCGGCGTGTTCACCGGCGTCATGTACAACGACTACGCCGGGCGTTTCGACCAGGCACCCGAGGAAGTCGCCGGCCACCTCGGCAACGGCAGCGCGGGCAGCATCGCCTCCGGCCGCATCTCCTACACCTTCGGGCTCGA
>NZ_JBSFLZ010000133.1:0-18920 GCF_053599315.1 Saccharopolyspora sp. NPDC000995 | reverse complement strand
GCTCTGGCCTGCCGGCCTGTTCCCTTGGCTGAAAACCCCACCAACCCGAACGGACGGGCCTGCGGGGGGCCATCCTGCCCGAACAGTTGGGCCCCCGGCAGGCGAGGAAGTCAGCGATCGGTGCTGAATCGGCAACTGACGACTGCCGACAGCCCGCTCAGTCGTGGCTGGCCTTGAACCGAGCGCGGTCGCGGTCCGCGGTCGCGTCGTTGTGCAGGTCGTCGCCCAGATCGACGCGGACCCAGTGCAGCTTGCCGGTGAACGCGTTGTCCCCCACCGGGTAGTCGTCGGTGACCGGGGTCGCGCGGTCGACGCCGATGTCGAAGGTCTCGTCGAAGGCGAAGTAGTACGGGATGGTCTTCGGGATCAGTACCTCACCGACCTGTTCACCGTCAACGTGCAGCGCCACGTCACCGCCCTGGCCAACGCCACCACCGTGGTAGGAGAACTCCATCCGGATCTCGTGACGCCCGCCCGCCAGCGGAACGCGTGCCCGCGCCGCGTGCACCTCCAAGCCGAAGTAGTTGTAGGCGTAGCACAGCCGCCCCTCGTGGAAGTACACCGACCAGCCACCGAAACGGCCGCCCTGCGCGACGATCACCCCCGTCGCTGAGCTGTCGCCGGTCTCGACCTGGGCTGTCACTCCGTGCGAGCGGTTCTTGACGTTGGGCGCCGTTTCCTCCGTCAGCCGCTTCGCTCCGCCATGGAAGGTGATCGATCGGCGATCTCCCACGAGGTCGAGCCGTCCGGCCTCCATCGGGTTCTCCCGCTCGGTCATCCGGTCGTCGAGCGGGAACACGTTGTGCCTGCTCGCCTCGATGAGGAACAGCTGTTTGAGCTCGTTCAGCTTGCCCGGGTGCTCGGCGGAGATGTCGCGCGCCTGCGTCCAGTCCGCGGTGGTGTCGTAGAGCTCCCACACGTCGTCGTCGAAAGAGCGGCGCTGGTCGCCTTGCACCATCTCCCACGGCGTGCCGTGGCGGGTCACCGCCATCCAACCGTCGCGGTAGATGCCCCGGTTGCCGACCATCTCGAAGTACTGCAGCCGATGCCGGTCCGGCGCTTCTACTGCATTGAAGCTGTAGAGCATGCTGGTGCCCTCGATCGGCTGCTGGGCGACACCGTCCACCTCGACCGGGTGCGGGATGCCTGCGGCTTCGAGGACTGTGGGCACGATGTCGATCACGTGGTGGAACTGGTGGCGCACCCCGCCCCGCTCGGCTATCCCGCGCGGCCAGTGCACCACCATGCCGTCCCGCGTTCCTCCGAAGTGCGAGGCGACCTGCTTGGTCCACTGGTAGGGGGTGTTCATTGCCAACGCCCAACCCACCGGGTAGTGCGCATGGGTCGTGGCACCGCCCAACGCATCCGCGTTTTCGACAATGAATTCGGCGGTGTCGGGTATGCCGCTGGCGAACCGGTGCTCGTTGAGGGTGCCGCCGAGTCCTCCCTCAGCGGATGCCCCGTTGTCACCGAGAATGTAGATGAACAGCGTGTCGTCCAGCTCGTCGAGCTCCTCCAACGCATCCACGAAGCGCCCCACCTGGTCATCGGTGTGCTCGGCGAAACCCGCGTAGAGCTCCATTAGCGACGCGGCCGCCCGCTGCTCCGTCGCCGACAGCTCGTCCCAGTGCGGCACGCCTTCCGCCCACGGCGCCAGCTCAGCATCCTCGGGCACCACGCCGAGTACTTTCTGGCGCCGCAGGGTGATTTCCCGCTGCCGGTCCCAGCCGTGGTCGAACTCGCCCTCGTACTTGTCCCGGTACGCGCGGGGAACGTGGTAGGGCGCGTGCGTGGCGCCGAAGGGCAGGTAGACGAAGAACGGGTGGTCCGGCTTCAACGACCGCTGGTCCCGCACCCAGTCGATCGCGTGATCGACGAGGTCCTCCGACAAGTGGTAGCCGTCCTCCGGGCGGCGCGACGGTTCCACCGGAGTCGTCCCGTCGAACAGCAGCGGGTACCAGTGGTTCATCTCGGCGCACAGGAACCCGTAGAACTTCTCAAAACCCTCCCCCGTGGGCCACCGGTCGAACGGCCCGGCGGCGCTCACGTCGCGGGCCGGGGTCTGGTGCCACTTGCCGAACGCCGCGGTGTTGTAGCCATTCTCCCGCAGCACCTGCGCCACAGTGGCGGCACTGCGGGGCCGGATCCCGCTATATCCCGGTGCGGCGCTGGCCATCTCGGTGGTAACCCCCATGCCCACCGAATGGTGGTTGCGCCCGGTCAGCAGCGCCTGCCGGGTCGGCGAGCAGATCGCGGTGACGTGGAAGCGGCTGTAGCGCAACCCGCCGTCGGCGAGCCGTTCGGCGGTCGGCATCCGGCACGGCCCGCCGAACGCGCTGGGAGCGCCGAAACCCATGTCGTCGATGAGCACGACCACCACGTTCGGCGCTGCCTCCGGAGGTCGCACCGGTTGGACGGGTTCGAACCGGGGCTCCTGATCGCGCACGTCCACGGACGTGACCGAGGCGCCAACCACATCCGGAATCGGCAAACGCTCGCGGGAAACGACTGCATCGTTCATTCAGACCTCCTGGACAACATCCGGGTCCTGCCCGAGCTGTGGAACGGCAGCATTCAGCGAAACGGATTAGGGTGTAGATTTTGATCATCTTTCCCCAACCCGGACACGTGTGCAAAAATTGCCTCGTCCGTGCACATTCGCGACGCTTCGTGATCGCTTCGGCGGCGTCGCATCGCGGCTGCGGTGATCACGCCGCGCGTCTGGCCGAGAGCGAATGCCGCCTGGCGTGCCTGGCTGTCGGGCTCGATCCCGCAAATGGGATTCACCACGCTGACAAGCCAGATCGCGATTCGCAGGCGCTGGATCTGCTGGAAATCCTGTGACCGGACATCGATCCTTGTGTTCGCGGCGAAAGCCGAACCGGTTGTTCGCAAGCTGCTATCCGGCAACCCGGTCAACATCGAACAGGTCACAGCCGAAACCGGCGTTCCTGCCGACGCCATCGCACGCACATTCGTAGACGAGGGTGTCTGCGCCGAGCTGACGCCTGAGCTGGCCGCTGGCTTTCTACAGCTCGGCAAGTAGCTGGTCGGCCGCTGCCCGCGCCGGTCCCGACAATGGTGTCGGCACGCCGAGCCGGGCAGCGGCCCTTACCGCGTTTGCCGCCTGAAGCAGCATGGCCAACTTTCCCGAACGCGTATCCAATTCGGCAGCGAATACCTGCCGGACCCGCGTGGCCAGCTCCGGGACCGGCAAAGACGCTTGCCACAAACATGCCGCGTCAAGTCCGCGTGGCGCACGGCCCCAATCCTCCCAATCGATCAGGTATCCGTCGGTGGTCACGTTGTCCCAGTGAACATCCGTGTGCGCGGTGCTCCACTCGTCCACCGTGGTATCCGCACCGTCGCCGAAAATCTCGGTAATGCGGCGGGTCACGTGCTTCTGACTCATGCCGATGCGCGTGGTTGAGTACGCGGTGAGCTGATCAAGCGATGACGACAGGCCAGCCCACCACGAATCCGGCAGGGTCAGGGCGGTATCGGGACTACTGACCGTCGGGGCCGTGACGAGCTGCACCTCATCCGCACGCCACACCATCCCCCGCGCTTTGTCATCCCACGTCGCCGACTGGAACCACGAGGGTTTACGGACACCTGGAATGGTGGCGGATTCTTCGAGGCCGATCCACGTTTGCCCGCCAGCACGTTCGCGGTTGCGGCGTTCAATGCGCACCCATGTGCCGGCCGTGGTGCGGTAGCCCTCAGACGCGCCGGACTCCCCGTACACAACAGAGGACCGGTCAAGCCGGACGGAAAGGGCGTGTTCGGCGCGCTCTACCACGTCGTCGTGCGCGGTGTGGCGAACATCAATCACAGCGGTCACGGTAGCCGAACCGTCACCACGGAGAAACCAGACCGGCCGGGAGACATCACAGTCACCCCGACCGGTCTGTCGTGTCTACATCCTGATCACGCCAAGGCTGGTACCCACAAGGGGTAGTTCCACCGGCTCAGGTCCGCGGTTCCGGTTACGTTAGGTCGAATTTTAGCGAGCTTGTCCGGGTTACCGACAGATGATCAAAGTCTACTCCCTGACTCGCATTCGGCGGAACTGGCGAACGGAAAATCCGAAACGGCGAGACCCCGCCCTCGCGTTATCCACGGGACGGGGTCTCGCCAGCTCTCAGCGCTGATTGCGCGCAGCCCGCTCGGCGCGGGCCGACCTGCACCTCGGGATCAGACGAGGTCGAACCGGTCGAGGTTCATCACCTTGTCCCACGCCGCGACGAAGTCGCGCACGAACTTCTCCTTCGCGTCGTCACTCGCGTAGACCTCTGCGAGCGCGCGCAGCTCCGAGTTCGAGCCGAAGACGAGGTCGGCGCGGCTGCCGGTCCACTTGACCTCGCCCGAGGCGTCGCGAGCCTCAAAGGTCTGCGCGTCCTCCGACGTCGATTTCCACGTGATGCCCAGGTCGAGCAGGTTCACGAAGAAATCGTTGGTCAGCTTCCCCGGGGTGTCGGTGAGAACACCGAGCTCCGAGGAGTCGTAATTCGCACCGAGAACCCGCAGACCACCGACGAGCACAGTCGTCTCCGGCGCGCTCAGCGTGAGCAGGTTCGCCTTGTCCAGCAGCAGGAACTCGGCCGGGAGCCGGCTGCCCTTGCCAAGGTAGTTGCGGAATCCGTCCGCGGCGGGCTCCAGCGCGGCGAAGGACTCCGCGTCGGTCTGCTCCGACGAGGCGTCGACGCGACCCGGCGTGAACGGCACCTCGACCTCGTGGCCGCCGGCCTTGGCGGCCTGCTCGACGGCCGCACACCCACCGAGCACGATCAGGTCGCCCAGCGAGACCTTCTTGCCCCCGGTCTGTGCGGCGTTGAACGACTCCTGGATGCCCTCCAGGGTGCTCAGCACCCTCGCCAGCTGGTCGGGGTTGTTGACTTCCCAACCCTTCTGCGGCTCCAGGCGGATCCGCGCGCCGTTGGCGCCACCGCGCTTGTCGCTGCCGCGGAACGTCGAGGCCGACGCCCACGCGGCTGAGACCAGCTGCGAGACGTCCAGACCCGAGTCGAGGATCTTGGCCTTCAGATCGGCGATTTCCTCGGCACCGATGAGTTCATGGTCGACCACCGGGAGCGGGTCCTGCCACAGCAGGGTCTCCTCCGGAACCTCCGGGCCGAGGTAGAGCGACTTCGGCCCCAGGTCCCGATGGGTCAGCTTGAACCACGCCCGGGCGAAGGCGTCCGCGAACTCGTCGGGGTTCTCCATGAAGCGCCGCGCGATCGGCTCGTAGATCGGGTCGTACCGGAGCGCGAGGTCAGTCGTCAGCATGTTCGGCGCGATCCGCTTCGACGAGTCGTGGGCGTGCGGCACCGTGCCTTCGCCTGCGCCGCCCTTCGGCTTCCACTGCTTTGCGCCGGCCGGGCTTTCGGTCAGCTCCCACTCGAAGCTGAAGAGGTTCCAGAGGAAGTTGGTGCTCCACCTCGTCGGCGTCGAAGTCCAGGTAACCTCGAGACCGCTGGTGATGGTGTCCGCTGCGTTTCCGGCGCCGAAGGAGTTCTTCCAGCCCAGGCCCTGCTCCTCCAGCGGGGCGGCCTCGGGGTCGGCCGCGAGGTTGCTGTCGGGCGCCGCGCCGTGGGTCTTGCCGAAGGTGTGACCACCGGCGATCAGCGCGACCGTCTCCTCGTCGTTCATCGCCATGCGGCCGAACGTCTCGCGGATGTCGCGGGCCGCGGCGATCGGGTCCGGGTTGCCGTTCGGGCCCTCCGGGTTGACGTAGATGAGGCCCATTTGGACCGCCGCCAGCGGCTTTTCGAGGTCACGGTCACCGGTGTAGCGCTCGTCGCCGAGCCACGTGGTCTCGGGGCCCCAGTACACGTCCTCGTCGGGCTCCCAGACGTCCTCGCGACCACCGGCGAAGCCGAAGGTCTTGAAGCCCATCGACTCCAGGGCGACATTACCGGCCAGGATCAGCAAGTCGGCCCACGAGATGTTCTGGCCGTACTTCTTCTTGACCGGCCACAGCAGCCGACGGGCCTTGTCGAGGTTGACGTTGTCCGGCCAGCTGTTCAGGGGCGCGAAGCGCTGCTGCCCGGCACCGGCGCCACCGCGGCCGTCGCTGACGCGGTACGTGCCCGCGCTGTGCCACGCCATCCGGATGATCAGCGGACCGTAGTGCCCGAAGTCGGCCGGCCACCAGTCCTGCGAGGTCGTGAGCACTTCTTCGATGTCCCGCTTGACGGCGGGCAGGTCGAGGCGCTTGAACGCCTCGGCGTAGTTGAACTCCTCACCCAGCGGGTTGGCCACCGGCGGGTTCTTCGCGAGGATCTTCACGTTGAGCCGGTTCGGCCACCACTGGCGGTTTCCCCCGCCTTCGGTCGGGTGCGGGGCGCGTCCGTGCGCGACCGGGCACTGGCCTGCGCTCTCCTCCTGCGCCTCGCCAACAACGGGGTCAGTGCTGTCAGTCACGGGAATCCTTTCGGGCTCATCAGCGGGTTTTTTCTGGATCTGGATCGGGGGAACAGGCCGGGCACAGTCCCCAGTAGATGACCTCGGCCTCGTCGATCGTGAAGCCGCGGGCATCGGAGGCAGTCAAGCAGGGCGCGGCTCCCACAGCGCAGTCGACGTCGACGATGACGCCGCACGACCGGCAAGCGAGGTGGTGGTGGTTGTCTCCGATCCGCGCCTCATAGCGGGCCAAGGACCCCATCGGCTGGATGCGACGCAGCAAACCCGCGGCGGTCAGCGCGCGCAGCACGTCGTAGATGGCCTGGTGGGACACCTTGGGAAGATCTTTGCGCACGGCACCGATGATCGATTCCGTGTCGGCGTGCGGGTGATCATGCACCGCAGACAGCACTGCCACCCGAGGACGGGTCACGCGCAGTGCAACCCCGCGCAGCATTTGCTCGAGGTCAGCAGTCGTTGGCACGCGCCGCAGTCTGGTCCATTTTCTTGAATTAATCAAGAGTGAAGCAATGCTCATCCCGCACGCGCGTCCGAATCGTGACTCCGGGAACCCCACAGGCCGCTCCAGCCGTACCAGCCTAAGCCGCGCGGGATGTGGGTGCGTCCATGAACGCGGTGACCTCTAAGGCCAACGGCTGGGACTGGACTGCGCGTTGCGATCCTGCCGACAGCACAGCCGCCACTCCGGGCTCTTGATGTCCTGCCTGGTGGCGCAGGACGGTTTCGAGGCGCTGCACCGACCGGTGCAGCCAGCGGGTACCAGCAGGCATGACCCGTGATCGTCGGACTTCCGCGGATGACGAGTCGTACGCTGCCGGAAACTCTCGCAAGAAGTTCTACGGGTGTGTCGATCCACGACATCATCCGTTCGACCTAGGGGTGAGAGGGTCCGAGAGAGACCGGACGGCCCAGGGAGACAAAACCATGAAGTACATGTTGATCATGCGCGCCAACGACGAGGCCTACGCGGGGATGGCGGACGTCGATTTCAACGAGATGCTCGAGACCGTCGGCAAGTACAACGACGAGATGATCCGGGCCGGCGTGCTGGTCGCCGCGGAGGGGCTCGACGACGCCGCCGAAGGCGTGGTCGTCGACTACTCCTCCGAGCCGCCCGTGGTCACCGACGGCCCGTACGGCGAGACCAAGGAGCTCTTCGGCGGGTTCTACATCCTCAACGTGGCGTCGAAGGAGGAGGCCGTCGAGTGGGCCAAGCGATCGCCGATGACCGGCCCGGGCTTCAAGACCGAGATCCGCCGGGTCGCCACGATCGACGAGTTCCCGCAGGACAACGAGTGGATCAAGCGGGAGCGGGCGTGGCGCGAAGCCACCGGCCAGCTCTGAGCGGATCGACGGGCGATGGCCGATCCACCGGCCGTGAGGCCGTCGCCGCCGTTTGGCGGATCGAGTCCGCGCGGATCGTCGGTGCACTCGCGCGGTACACCGGCGATTTCGCGCTGGCCGAGGACCTCGCCCAAGAAGCGCTGGCCGAGGCACTCGTGACCTGGCCGCGCGACGGCGTACCCCGAAACCCCGCGGGGTGGCTGCTCACCGTCGGCCGGCGCCGCGCGATCGACGCGTTCCGCCGTCGCTCCGCCCTCAACGAGAGGTACGCCGCCCTCGCCCACAACCTCGGCGAGGGCGGCGTCGCCTCGGGCAGCGGACCCGCCGACCCGGCCCGGGACGCCGAGGACGCGCTGTGGGATCCGGACCAGATCGACGACGACGTGCTCGCGTTGATGTTCATCTCCTGCCACCCCGCGCTGTCGGGAGAGGCGAGGGTGGCACTCACCTTGCGGGTAGTCGGCGGTCTGACGAGCGACGAGATCGCCAGGGCGTTCCTCATTCCCACAGCAACCGTGCAGGCCCGGATCACCCGGGCGAAGAAGGCCCTCGGGGCGGCCCGGGTGCCATTCGAGGTGCCGTCGGCAGAGAAGCGGGCCGAGCGGCTCGGCTCGGTGCTCAGCGTCGTCTACCTGATCTTCACCGAAGGTTCGTCGGCCAGCTCCGGTGACCACTTGCTCCGACTCGACCTGGCTAGCGAGGCGCAGCGCCTCGCGCGTGTGCTGGCCCGGCTGGTGCCGAACGAACCCGAGGTCCACGGCCTGTTGGCGCTGCTCGAACTGACCGCGGCGCGCTTCCCCGCCCGCACCGGAGCGGACGGCGAGCCAGTGCTGCTGGAGCAGCAGGACCGTCGCCGCTGGGACCGCGCCGCGATCCGCCGGGGACGAACCGCCCTGGCCCGCGCGGCGCAGATCGGCCGGGGGCTGGGCGCCTACGGCTTGCAGGCGGCGATCGCCGAGTGCCATGCCGTCGCTGCGTCCGTCGACGAGACGAACTGGGAACGCATCGTGCTCATCTACGAGGCCCTGGGCAGGCTCGCGCCGTCACCGGTGGTCGACCTGAACCGAGCGGTGGCGGTCTCCATGGCCCGGGGACCGGCTGCAGCGCTGACGATCGTGGACGAGCTGGTGGCCGCTGATGCGCTGTCGAACTCGCACCTGCTGCCGAGCGTTCGCGGAGAACTGCTCACCCGCATTGGACGCGCCGACGAGGCGCGCTCCGAACTGGAGCTCGCAGTGCGCCTGTGCGGAAACGAGCGCGAAAGGGCGGTGCTGGAGGGCAAGCTCGCCGACCTCGGCTGACCGGGCCGGAGATGACGATCGGCGCCAATCCACCACTGTTCGTCGCCCGCTGTTCATCCGTCGCTCTCCAGCGCCCGATAGCGTGGCGGCACCCAGGGAGGCCAGGCGTGCCACCCGCCGGACCAGGCGAGCCCCGAAAATGCCGGTGACCAGGCAAAACACCGCCATTTGCGGAACTCGTCCAACGGACGGCGATCGGAGAACGCAATCGACCTAGCCGATCCGCCGCTGGCCAGTCGCGATATCCGCGCCCGCACGCGTCTCGCCCGCGGCACGAACGCACGCTGCAAACCGCCCGAGCGTCAACGAGGCAGCTGCAGCACGGCCGGCTCGAACACGGCGGAGTTTCGGTTCGGCAGTGCGCGTTTCGTCTCGGTGCGTGATGCGAAGGGCTGACGTCGGGTTCGATTTCACGCATGATCGACCGGCTCGATGCGTCCGGTTGCATCGAGCGGGTCCGCGAGCCCCGGGACCGGCGGGAAGGTGCTCATCGAGCGCACCACCGAAGGACTGGACCGCATCCGCGCCTACTACGCCGGACTGGCCGCCTGCACCTTCGACGAGCTCACCGGCCTCACCGACACGGAGCTCGCCTTCGTGCTGTGCTTCAGCCACCTGGCCCGGGACAACACCGCAGCCGAACCCACCAGGCTCCGAGCCACCTCACCCGGCCCTGGTCGGAGACGAGCACGTCGAAAAGGTCCACGTCCGCAAGAACAGCACTCCGACCTACGTCGCGATCATCATCCATTTTAGGATTTTCCCGGTGGCTTCCGGCAATGACAGGTTTCCGCGTCTCATGCTGCTGCGGGCACCCCGGTCACTTGATCCTCCCGATCAGCGAATGGGCCAGGGCGTCGAAGGAACCGCGGACCTCAACGGGCATCGACAGCGAGGCGAGGCAGTCGTCGACCCCGGCGAGATGCCTGGCAGCTTCCCGCTCGGCGAACCCACGCCCGCCAGCCTCCTCGATGAGCTCCGCCGCTAGCCGTAGGCCGAAGTCGGTTCGCACACCGCGCCCGAGCAGATCCCCCAGCCGCGAGCTCGCGGGCACCTCAGCGGTCAGCGCAGCAATCACCGGGAGCGTCCGCTTGGCCTCGCGCAGGTCCCCGAACACCGGCTTGCCGGTGTTCGCTGGATCACCCCAGATGCCGAGCACGTCATCGGTGCACTGGTAGGCGAGGCCCAGATGGCGCCCGAGACGGTCGAAGCAGTCCGCAGCCGCAGCGTCGGCACCGCCTAGCAAGGCGCCGGCCGAGGCGGAGAAGGCCAGCAACGCACCGGTTTTGGCTTCGGCCATCGCCTGGTACTCGGCGATGCTTACCGCCTGCTCGCCCGTCCACGGCCGCTCGGTGAACCGAATGTCCTCGACCTGCCCCACGACGACCTCCCGCATGGCGGCGGCAAGGCGCGCAGCCGCCGCAGCGGCGTTGGGGCCACCTCCGCTGAGCAGGATCCCGAACGCCTCGGAGTGCAGCGCGTCACCGATCAGGATCGCTGCCGGAATCCCGTACTCCTTCCACACGGCCGGCTGGCCGCGTCGCAGTTCGTCGTTGTCGATGATGTCGTCGTGGATCAGGCTGAAGTTGTGCACGAGTTCAGCGGCGGCAGCGGCGGGCAACGCATCCGTTGCCGCGGCGCCGACCGCCTCCGCCGCGAGCAGGGCCAAGGTGGGCCGGATGGCCTTGCCACCGGTGAAGGAACCCCCTGCGCGCCAACCGAAGTGGTATCTGCCGATTCTCGCCAGCGACGGACCGAGCCGGTCAACGAGATGCCGCAACACCGGTTCAGTGAGCGCGCGAGCGCGTCGAATCGCGCCTGAGCCCAACTCGTTATCACGGCTTGCGGTGGCCGGAAACGTCGTCATGATCCGCCTCTATCCTGGTATCGCTTTTGACCCGATCGACGCTATCCATCCGAGGAGTCCGCCGTATCGGCCGAAGTGCCAGCAAAGATCAACCGATCGACCGAGACAACGGCTTGAGAACTCATACTTTCGGCCCGGCTCAGCCACCGCGGTGGACATCGGTCGTGGAATCCGGATGGCCCGGTTCGCCGACGCCAGGGCCGGAACCGACGAACATCCGCTCCAGCATAGTTCGATCACGCCGGGCCGTTGGCGTGCCGATGAAGTAGGTGCCGAACTCGCCGTCCCCGCCTTCGCCAGCGGGTTTTCGCGGGAAGCATGCAGGACCAGTCACCCTTCGGCAACATCGACGTGGACGGTGTCTCCCCACGCGACCTCGATTCGGGTTTCCGCACGCCGGGAACGTCCAAGACGCGGCTCTGACCACTTGATAGGCGTGGTCGATCGTCAGCCGGATGCGGGGCGTGGATCGCTGCTGAGCACGTCGTACGCGCGGACGTTCCGCGCGACCTGCACCAACACTCGGGTCAGCACCGAGCCGGGTTCCACCGCGCTGGTGACGAGCGCGATCTCAGCGGTGACGGACGGGTTCTCCAGCCGCAGCACGCGCGCACCTACCGGTGGGCGCAGGGTTCGGATCCAAGTTTGCGGAATGACGCTCGCCCACCTGCCGGTGCCCACGTGCGCGAGCAGCGCGACCACGGAGTCAGCCTCGATCTGCGGCGTCACCTCGAGGTCCTGGGTGGCCAGCGCGTCGTCGATGAGCTGGCGGCCGCGCATTCCCGCGGTGAGCAGGCACATCGGCAGTTCCAGCGCATCAGCCCAGCTGATGGTCTCCGATTGGCCGGTGAGCAGCTCGGTGCTGGCGATGAGCACGTGCTGCTCCTCGTACAGCGGGGTGACCACGAGGTCGGTGATGTTCGGCCCGTCAGGGTAGATGACCCCTGCGTCCAGCTCGAAGCGGCGGATCCGTTCGACGATCTCCGAAGATCGCAGGCTCGTCTCCAGTTGCACGCGCACCAGCGGGTGCTCGGCGCAGAGCGGATCGGTGAGCAGCGCGACGGTGCTCGCGGCAGCCGGGATCACCCCGAGCCGGAGCTCGCCGGTGAGACCGGTCTGCAGCGCAGTCACTTCTTGCTTGAGCGCGTCGTGATCCGCCAGGATGCGCCGCGCCCACAGCACGAGCCGCTCGCCTTCGGGGGTGAGGCCTTCGAAGGTGCGCCCACGCCGGACCAGCGGAACCTTCAGCTCCTGTTCGAGCTTGCGGATGGCTTCGGACAGTGCTGGTTGGGACACGTAGCAGGCGCTCGCGGCGCGGGCGAAGTGCCGCTCCCGCGCGAGTGCCACGAAGTACTCGAGCTGGCGGAAAAGCATGACTCATTCGACCACGCCGAGCCCGGAGAACCGACGAACGCGGTGTTTCGCGCCGTCGCCATGGCCTGGTCCCCCGCGGGCGGGGGCTCCAATTGATGGCCTCCGACGATGTTTGCGACTTTCTGATAAGCCATGCCTATGATTTCAAGGCGTTTCCGCTTGGACGTGGCGGCCAGCCGGCGGTCAAACTCACCACCCGCGATGCGGGCGGCGGTGCCGGACCGTCGATCCCGGCGCAACCGCAGTTCGGTGGGTTGTGCACTCGATCGATCTTCGTGACCGCCGTGCTGTTTTCCAATGAGCTGTTTGTTCAGCGCGCCACTACGGGCTGGCGGGCGCTGGGGTCTTCACCGCACTGATCATGCTGATGACAAATCTGGCCGCTCCCGCCGAACCGTTGACGCTGCGCACCGACCGCGTGATCGACACGCTGATCGGCGTCGCCGCCGGTGTCACGGCCGCGACCATCATCCGCCTGTTCCATCGAGGTCGGGTATGGGAGGCACCAGGTCAGTCCTGGCCGAGCAGGGGCTGGCCTGCGTCGTAGACCAGCACGCCTCGGTCGGCGACCAGCCGCGCCTGAGGGCTGGGGCGGTGCGGTCGCACCGTCCCATCGTGCATCAGGTGGGCGACCTCCACCCCGCGGACCAGGGTCAGGAAGTCGGCGATCATCTTGCGGTGGCAACGCCACCACACCGACTCGGCGCACATCACCGCAGTCGGTTCCGCAGCCGAGTCGGCCAGCAGGTCGTCGATGGCGACCCGGAAACCGGCGGAGCGCATGTACTCGGCGTAACCGCTGAACGACCGGTTGCGCAGCGCGGTGTCGGGGCTGTCCGGGTGCCCCCGCCGCCACCCGCCGAGCCGGGCGTCCCACCGGTAACCGATGTCGGCCTCCGGCAACCACTGCGACATCGCCGACCGCGTCGCATCGGGGTTGTACCGGCTGCCGGGTGCGGTGCGCAGTCGACCAGCATGTGGACGCCGGCGCCGCGTAGCAGGCCGGTCATGGTCGAGGCGTTGGCGGTGCCGTGTCCGAAGGTCAACACCTGCATCGGGACCACGTCTGTCGTGCAAGGACCGCAGCGGTCGTCGATGCTGCCGAGTCTGCTTCCCGGATGTGGAAGCGGACTCTCGCCCAGCGGTTCTCGCGCTCGTTCGGCAATCTCACGACAACCTCCCGTGGCAATTGACGCAGACCCGTCGCATCGCGGCCAGGTAGCGGTGCGGGACCGAATTCGAATTCGGCTGGGCACGGCCCGCTCGGTTTCCTCCACGACGTCGAAACGGCCGCGTCACCACGACCGCCGACCGGATTCGGGCAGCTCGTCACCCAGCACCAGCGGCTCCACCGTCGGACGACGATCAAGTGATAGGCGATACCTGCCAGACCGGCGCACGAGCTTGTAAGCCGCGACCGGTGACGCCGAACACGCGAGGTCGAGGCCGAAGCGCTCGGTTCGTCGCTAGATAAACGGCGCCTATCACTTGATCGGCACTGCTTCTTTGACTTCCCCACGCGGGCGGCAAACGCTGGATCGGCGGTGGATTTTCGGGCCCGCCGCCAGCTGGGCGAGTGCCGGCGATGGATGCTAGGGGTGGCCACATCATGAGCAAGATCGAAGGTCCTGGCGAGGACAACCTCTCGGTCGTCGCGCCGAAGACCTGGGCGGCCGGTGTGCCCGCCGTGGCGCACGCCCTGGAGTACTCGCTGCGCCAGACCACGCCTCGCCGGACGATGCTGACGCTGTTGAACGTCAACCAGGCGAAGGGAATCGACTGCCCCGGTTGCGCGTGGCCGGACCCGAAGCACCGGCACATGAACGAGTACTGCGAGAACGGCGCCAAGCACATCAACGACGAGGCGACCACGCGCCGGGTCACCGCCGACTTCTTCCGGCAGCACCCCGTCTCCGAGCTGGCGCAGCAGTCCGACCAGTGGCTCAACCACCAGGGCCGGCTCACCGAGCCCGTGGTCAAACGGCCCGGCTCGGACCACTACGAGCCGATCACCTGGGACGCCGCGTTCGACCTGCTCGCCGACGAGCTGCGGGCGCTCGGCTCCCCGAACGAGGCGTTGTTCTACACCTCGGGTCGGCTCAACAACGAGGCCGCATTCCTGCTCCAGCTGTTCGCACGGGCGTTCGGCACCAACAACCTGCCCGACTGCAGCAACATGTGCCACGAATCAAGCGGATCCGCGATGCAGCAGACGTTGGGTGTTGGCAAGGGCAGCGCGAGCCTGGACGACATCCACCACAGCGACCTGGTCTTCGTCGTCGGCCAGAATCCTGGCACGAACCATCCGCGGATGCTGTCGGCACTCGAACAGACCAAGCGCAACGGCGGTCAGGTCGTGGCCGTGAACCCGTTGCCCGAGGCCGGGCTCATCCGGTTCAAGAACCCCCAGAAGGCTCGCGGGGTGATCGGCCGCGGCACCGCGATCGCGGACCAGTTCCTGCAGATCCGCCCCGGCGGTGACCTCGCGCTGTTCAAGGCGCTGAACCAGCTGCTGCTGGAGGCCGAGGACGCCAACCCGAGCACCGTGCTCGACCACGAGTTCATCCAGGCCAACACCAGCGGTTTCGCGGAGTTCGCCGAGCGCGCCCGCGAGATCACCTGGGACGAGGTCCGCGCCGCCACCGGGCTGACCCGCGAGGAGATCGAGCAGGTGCGCGATCGGGTCCTGGCCAGCAAGAGCACCGTCGTCTGCTGGGCGATGGGGTTGACGCAGCAGAAGCACGGCGTCCCCACCATCCGCGAGATCGTCAACTTCCTGCTGCTGCGCGGGAACATCGGCAAGCCCGGAGCCGGTACCTGTCCGGTGCGGGGCCACAGCAACGTGCAGGGCGACCGCACCATGGGCATCTGGGAGCGGATGCCGCAAGGCTTCCTGGATGCGCTGGAGCGCGAGTTCGGGTTCACGCCGCCGACCGAGCACGGCTGGGATTCGGTGGATTCCATCCGCGCCATGCGCGACGGCCGCGCCAAGTTCTTCCTCGGTGTCGCCGGCAATTTCGTGCGGGCCGCGCCGGACAGCGAGATCACCGAGCAGGCGATGCGCCGCTGCCGGCTGACCGCGCACATCTCGACCAAGCTGAACCGCTCCCACGCGGTGTGCGGCGAAACCGCGCTGATCCTGCCGACGCTCGGGCGCAGCGACCGGGATGTCCAGGCCGGCGGCGAGCAGTTCGTCACCGTCGAGGACTCGATGAGCGAGGTGCATGCCTCGCGCGGTCGCTTGGAACCCGCCTCGGAGGTGCTGCTCAGCGAGGTGGCGATCATCAGCCGGCTGGCTCGCCGGACCCTGGGCGACAACCCCGCCATCCCGTGGGAGGAATTCGAGGCGGACTACGGCACGATCCGGGACCGGATTTCGCGGGTCGTGCCGGGTTTCGAGGGCTTCAACGCACGGGTGGCCGAGCCGGGCGGGTTCGCGCTGCCGAACCCGGTGAACAGCGGGGTTTTCCGGACCGCGAGCGGCAAGGCGATCTTCACCCGAAACGATTTCGAGATGCTCAAGCCGCCGGCCGGACATCTGGTGCTGCAGTCGCTGCGCTCCCACGACCAGTGGAACACCATCCCGTACGCGCCGAACGACAGGTACCGGGGAATCCACAACGCGCGGCGGGTGGTGCTCGTCAATCCGGCCGATCTGAACGCGCTCGGACTCGCCGATCGCGCCGAAGTGGACCTGGTGAGCGTGTGGCACGACGGGGTGGAGCGGCGTGCGCGCAACTTCCGGGTGGTCGGCTATCCGACGACGCCTGGTTCTGCCGCCGCGTACTACCCGGAGACCAACGTCCTGGTGCCGTTGGACAGCGTGGCCGACATCAGCAACACACCTACCTCCAAGGGAATCGTGGTCCGGCTCGAGCCGCTCGCCGGCGCGACGCCCGCGTTCGCTGTGTAACCACAGCGTTGGCACACGAAGTCGGCTACGACGAGGACCACAACGTGGGCAGGCGCGACCACAGGTGCGGGAATTCTTCCCGCAGCACACGGAATGTGAAGCCTTTGACCTGGTTCGCCACGTACGACGCCGACGATTTGGGGTCGTGCTTGACGAACAGGTGCACGTGCTCAGGCATCATTTCAGTGCCACGATCGCCCACCCCCGTTCGCCGGCCTTCACGCGGATCAGTTCTTCCAGTCGTGCCGCGACCCGACCACCAAGGACCGAGCGGCGTTACTTCGGGCACCACACCACGTGCAGCCCAAGGTCGTACACGCCACCGGAAAACCGGCGAACCTTTATGACACATGTATAACGAATAACGAAGGGAGGAGGCGAGAAAGACCCAATGCTTGCGAAACGTAGCGGCGATTCACCCCGCTGCTAAAGCAGCGGGTCCCCTCGCCGAAAAATCATGGGACGAGTCACCGCGCGGCGGCGTGTGCTGCGCATCCGCGAGGGAGTGCCGTCACAGCGCCCGGACACCCTCGCGGCCGAGGAACCGATGGAGATCCGGGTCGCCGGCCGTCCCCTCACCGTGACCATGCGCACCCCCGGGCACGACTTCGACCTCGCGGTCGGGTTCCTGGTGAGCGAAGGTGTCGTCCACGCCAGCGAGGACGTGGCCGGGATCCGCTACTGCGCGGGCGCCACCGCCGATGGCTCCAACACCCTGAACGTGGTCGACGTGGCTCTGGCGTCCGGGGTGGCGCCACCCGACGCGTCGTTGGAACGGAACTTCTACACGACGTCCTCGTGCGGACTGTGCGGCAAGGCCAGCCTGGACGCGGTGCGCACCACGACGACCTGGCCGCTCGGCGAGGACTCGCTGCGCATCGACCTGGAAACGCTGACGACCCTCCCCGACCGGCTGCGCGCGGCCCAGCGGGTGTTCGACAGCACCGGCGGCCTGCACGCCGCCGGACTGTTCACCGCCGACGGTCAGCTCACCTGCCTGCGCGAGGACGTTGGGCGGCACAACGCGGTGGACAAGGTCATCGGCGACGCCCTGCGCGCGGACCGGCTGCCGCTTCGGGACTCGGTGCTGATGGTCAGCGGCCGGGCGTCCTTCGAACTGGTCCAGAAAGCGGTGATGGCCGGCATCCCGACGCTGGCGGCCGTGTCCGCCCCTTCCTCCCTCGCGGTGGATCTCGCGGCGGACTCCGGGATGACGCTCATCGGCTTCCTGCGCGGCACCTCCATGAACATCTACACCGGAGCGGAACGGGTGCAACCGGACCTCGTCGCAGCCGGAACCGGCGCCTGATAAACGTGGCTTATCAGTGCAGTACGGGCCAAACGATCATCGTTCGCCCGTGAAACTTCGTCCCGTTCTCGAAGGATGGAACCGTCCGTCCCGGAAGGGCTGCCGCCAGCCGGGCCGTCACCTGGGGTCGAGCACGAACACGGGAATCTGCCGGTCGGTCTTCTCCTGGTACTCGGCGTACGACGGGTAGGCCGCGACGGCACGCTCCCACCACTCGGCCCGCTCGGTGCCCTCGACCTCGCGAGCGAGGTAATTCCTGTTCTCGGTCCCGTCCTGCAGCGAGATCTCGGGGCGTGCCTTGATGTTGTAGTACCAGGTGGGGTGCTCCGGTGCGCCGCCCTTCGACGCAACCACGGCATAGCTTCCGCCCTGCTCCACGCGCATCACCGGGGTGTAGCGCAACTTACCGGTCCGCGCTCCGCGCAGCGTCAGCAGCACGATGGGCGAACCGAGGATCTCGATGCCCTCGGTGGTCCCGGTCTCGAGCACCTTCTTCGTCTGGTTTCGCACCCAGTCCGTCGGGCTGAACTCCACGTCCTCGCCTGCAGCATCCACTTCGGACGCTCCTTCCGCCGCTTACCCGTCACCACCCGATGACTGATCAGGGCGGTGAGCCCTTCGATTCCGCCGAGCCCACAATAACTCGCCCTTTCCCGAATCATGATCCGAAGCTGCGCCAGCTCCCTGACGGGTGAGGTAGGGCGCCCCGCATCACCTGCTGGCAACCTGCCCCACGAGCTCCGCCGCGACCTCGGCGGCGGCGCTCACCGTCCGTCAACGGATGGTGACCGAACGACGCGGCCAGGGCAGCGGGTCGGTCCCGTTCCGTCAGGCGGTCATCCAAGGACGAGCGGGAGTTTCGCGGCCAGTCCGCCGAGCTCGGCCTTCTCCGCGTCCGTCGGAACCCGGCGCCCGGTGCCCACCAGCAGCGCGTCCTTGTCGGAGCACGACGCGGGAAACGGTGCCCCGGCGATCGCTTCCAGCATCTCGCGGGTGCGAGCCAGGCTTTCCGCGGGCGGCCCGGCGGCGTCCGGGAGGTGCGCGATCAGGTCGAGGTGGTGCAAGGTCCACTCCAGGACGTACGCGGAGAGGTAGTCCCCCGCGGTGAGCACCTGGTCCTGGGTGCTGAC
Source organism: Saccharopolyspora sp. NPDC000995 (assembly GCF_053599315.1). Lineage (NCBI taxonomy): Bacteria > Bacillati > Actinomycetota > Actinomycetes > Pseudonocardiales > Pseudonocardiaceae > Saccharopolyspora > Saccharopolyspora sp. NPDC000995. Next base: position 256 of record NZ_JBSFLZ010000133.1, on the reverse strand, counting down.
CCGGACGCCCGGATCCGCGAGTTCGGCGGCCCGACCCGCGGCGGAACCGACGTCGTCGAGGTGGAACTTCAGCAGCCACGGCTGCTCGTAAGCGGCGGCCAGCCGGACGATCAGCGCGTCGAGCGGGTCGTCGCCGGTCGGCGGCGTTTTGGCGACGTTCCAGACCCTGGTGGTTAATTCTCGGGTTGAGTGAGGGTGTGTTGGGCAGGCCCGGGATGATGATCTTGCGGCAGTCTTGTGGTGTCTGGCCGCAGGA
>NZ_JBSFLZ010000132.1:0-19584 GCF_053599315.1 Saccharopolyspora sp. NPDC000995 | reverse complement strand
CACTCGACAGGGTGTGGGAGAGTAAGACACCGCCGACACAATATTTGAAAGGGGCCCCTTCTTCCGGACCGGAAGAAGGGGCCCCTTCCCATTTCTGCATCCCATTGCGCGTCCATGCGGGTGGTAATGGTCGGCGACCCGATGACGACCATTACCACCCACGACTCATGAAGTCAGTTTGCGTCGGAGCAGTTCGAAGCACAGCACCGCCGCGGCGCTGGCGACGTTGAGCGATTCCACGCCTCCAGCCATCGGAATGGCCAGCGGCTGCGCGATGCGGGTCTGCACGTCCTCCGAAAGCCCGGCGGTCTCGCTGCCCAGCACGAACACCGCGCGCGACCCGAAGTCGGCGTCAAAGATGCTCTCCTCTGCGGACGCCTCCAGTGCGAACAGCGGATAACCCGCCTCGCTCAGCATCTCCGCTGCCTCGCCGGCCGTCCTGGTCCGCAGCACCGGGGCGTGGAAAGCTACGCCGGCCGAAGCCTTGATGACCAGCGGATCGAGGCTGGCGACCCCGCGGTGCGGGACGACGATCCCGTCAACCCCGGCCGCGGTCGCGGTGCGCAGAATCATCCCGACATTCGCCGGTGTCGTCAGACCGTCGAGCAGCAGAATGGTTTGCGGCGCGTGCGCGGGCTCGGCGAGTGCGTCCGAGAGCGGCCGCATCTTCCGCGCCACCACGTCGGCCACCACGCCCTGGTCGTGCCGGCCGTTCCCGGCCAGCACCTTCACCCGGTGCGCGCTCGCCCGCTGGATCTTCACCGCGCGGTCCGCGGCGGCGTCCTTGATCTCCTCGATGATCGGCCCGCGCAGCCCCTCGGCGAGGATCACCTTGTCCACGCGTAGGTCGTAGTCCGCCAACGCCTCCAGCACAGGCTTTCGGCCGTAGACGGTGACGAATCGATCTTTCGGGGAAACTTCGCTGGTCACGCCTCCAAGTGTCACATGCGCTGCCACGCCTACCTCGACTGGAACCCCCTCGGGATCGGGCCGGTTATGTGTCAGGATCGCGGTCATGTCCGATCGTCTCTCCGCAGTCGACGCCTCCTTCCTCTACCTGGAGGACTACACGACGCCGATGCACGTCGGCGGCGTCGCGGTGTTCCGGCGCCCGCGCACCGGGTTCGACTACGACAAGGTGCTGGCGCTGACCGACCGCCGCCTGGGCCTCGTGCCGCGCTACCGGCAGCGGGTGATGCAGGTTCCGGGTGGGCTCGTCCGCCCGGTGTGGGTGGACGACCAGGATTTCGACATCACCTACCACGTGCGTCGCTCGGCGCTGCCCAAGCCGGGCAACGACGACCAGCTGCACGACCTGGCGGCCCGGCTGATGTCCCGGAAGCTCGACCACACCCGCCCGCTGTGGGAGATCTACCTGGTGGAGGGCCTGTCCAAGAACCGGGTGGCGGTGATCACCAAGACCCACCAGGCGATGGTTGACGGCATCGGCGCGATCGACATCGGGCAGGTGATCCTGGACGTGGAGCGCGACCGGGAGGTCCCGGACGCTGACGAGCTGTGGATGCCGCGTCCGGAGCCGAGCTTGGCCGAGCTGCTGGTCGAGGCGATGACCGATGCGGTGCAGCGGCCCGGTGAAGTGGTGGAGAACGTCCGGGCTGCGGTGGCTGACGCGACCGCGACGGTGCAGAAGGTCACGAGGGCCCTCGGCGGCGTCGCCTCGGCACTGCGGACGGCGGTGGTCCCGGCACCGAGCGGGCCGCTGAACGCGCCGACTTCCACTCAGCGCCGTTTCGCCGTCGCGAGGGCCAAGCTCGACGATCTCCGCGCCGTTCGCCAGGCCCACGGCAGCACAGTCAACGACGTGGTGCTGACGATAGTGACCGGTGCGTTGCGGAACTGGTTGTTGTCCCGCGGTGAGGTGGTGACCCCGTCGACGACGGTGCGCGCGATGGTCCCGGTGTCGGTCCGCGCCGACGACGAGGCGCGGGCGACGTACCGGGAGACCGGCAGCCTGCCGGTCGGATCGGTCGGCAGCAAAGTGTCGGCTTACCTCGTGGACCTGCCGGTCGGCGAGGGCAACCCCATCGTTCGGCTGCACCAGGTCAGTCACGCGATGCGGGCGCACGCGGAGTCCGGCCAGTCGGTGGCGGCCGGTGCGTTGGTTAAGGTGTCCGGGTTCGCCCCGCCGACCCTGCACGCGTTGGGGGCGCGGGTCGCGAACCAGTTCTCCGACCGGTTGTTCAACGTGCTGGTGACGAATGTTCCGGGACCGCAGGTGCCGTTGTACGCGGCGGGGGCGAGGATGATGGAAATGTTCCCGGTGGTGCCGTTGGCCAAGAACCAGTCGCTGTCAGTTGGCGTTACCTCCTACGACGGCGGCGTGTACTTCGGGTTGAACGCGGATCGGGATGCGATGCCCGATGTGGACGTGCTCGCGGCGATGATCGGAGAAGCAGTGGACGAGATGATCGGGACGGTCGACGCATGAGGGTTTACCTGCCCGCCACGGTGCCGATGTTGCGGCGGTTGGTGGAGGAGAAGCAGTTGCAGCCGTTGGGCGGGACAGCGTTCGCGTTGACACCGGCGCTGCGCGAGTCCTATGCCAGCGGCGACACGGAGGAGTTGGAGTACGCGGCGATGCGGGAAGCCGCTCGGGCGTCGCTGCGGTTGATCGCCGGTGACCTGGGCGCGGGCGAGAAGGTGGAGCTCCGGCGGGTGGTGATCTCCGCCGATGTCGAAGACGTGACTCTGCGACCGGACCTAGACCACGCTGTTGTGAAGGTTTCCGGGCCGGTGCAGTGGCGGCAACTCGCGGCGGTGCATGTGGACGCCACGGAAGCTGAGGAGGCGGTGCGCGCCGCGGCTGAGGTCATCGACGCGGCTGATCTCGGCGACCCGGATGCGGACTTCACCCTCGGCGAGGCCGAGGACCACGAGCTAGCCTGGTACGCGCCTCAGGAAGTGCCGTTCCTGCTGGAATTGATGTAGCCGATCTGGAATTGATGTAGCCGATTCCACGTGAAATTGGCGAAGCGTCGCGCGGCGACGTGGACGGATGGTGCGGCTCGTGGCGGGGTGCCTCGGGCCGCACCGCGGCGTCACTGCTGCTTTTCCTGGACCTGCTCCGCTGGCGGGACGTTGATCTGGACCGGCTTGTCCCAGTCGCTTTAGCGCACCGTCATGGTCGACTCGGGGATCTGCTGGCCTGCCACGTTGAGCGCAGGCGCGGTCGAGTTGGCCTTGACCGGCAGGTCATCGGCGTCCAGCCATACGGTCTGCTTGATCTCGGAGATCCCGGCTCCAACCAGCGCCTCGCACGCGGCCTTTTCATCGGCCTTGGCTCCGGCGACGGCCGCCTTTAGGTCGGTCACGATCTCGTAACGGGTCGCGTCCCGGTCGTCGACTGCGGCGCGACGCACGGTTTTCTCTGGATGAAGATTGCAATGCCCAGAACGTAACATTCCGCGTTGCCCTTTTAGGGCGGTTTGTCAGAAGCCCGATCAGCGCGGCGGTTGTTGGGCCTGCTGCGGCAGGTCCTCGAAGACGCCGACTTGTCCAGCCGGCGGCACCGGGATCTCGGTGGGCGCGCCCCAGTCGCGGTAGGTCGAAGTCAGCGACACCTTGCCGGCCTGCGCGACTTCCTGGCTGGCCGCGAACCGCGCGGGCAGGCCGGCTTCGTCCAGCCACAGCTGGTACCCGAGTTCCACTTCCCCGTCGTCGGCGGCCTGCCGGAACTGGGCGCGCTGCTGCGGGTCGGCGGCCACGTCGGCGGCCTGCGACGTGATGACCCGCAGGTCGTAGCGGGTGGTCGGCTTGCCGTCGATGGTGTCGGGCCCGCTCTGCTGGATGCGGGTGGCGGTTTCGATGCCGCTGAAGGTGGCGCGCGGGTCGACGGCTTCGTGCAGCTGGTGCAGTGCGGGACTGAGGAGTTTTGCGCCGAAATCCGCGCCGCCGGGGGTGATCTTGAGCCACGGCTTGTCGGGTGCGGGCCGTGTCAACGGGGTCTGCAGGTACCCGACACCATCCACGATGGACAGTTCGATTCGCTGCGGTTTGTTCCCGGGGGCGAGGGTCTGGCCGGTGAACGCGAGATCGGCCAGCGGCCCCCGGTAGTGGACGGTGCCTTCCGCGGCCAGTTCGCCCACCATGCCGAGGCTTCCGTGAACGCTGCTGCGCACGCTGCCGCGTTCATTGACCTTGCCGATTACCTGCGACAACATGGTGCCCGCGGCGGGGCGAGGGTCGGGTTGGGTGGCCATCAGCGCCCTGGCTTGCGGGAGTGGTTCGGTGCCGCAGGCGCTGAGTGCTGCGATCAGGGCGAGACCAGCGGACAACACCGCGGTCCTGCTGGCTCGTGGCATCGGGCGAGCTCCTCGGGCCGGTGGCGGCACTGTGCTCGTGCGGTTGTCCGCACGCCGTATTGGCGGCGCGGGAAGAAGAACGACCCGCGCAGACCGAATCCAACGCTAGCAACGATGTCGTGAGACCACAGGGGACGATCGCGACCCGTTCGGGGGGATCAGGCTTCGTCGAGCCCGGCCCGGGAGCGCAGCAGGCGGCGCAGCGAGGCGAGCTGTTCGACGCTCCCGCCGTCGGACGCGTAGGTGTCCAGGTGGCAGTCCGGATCGTCGGAACCGCCCAGGTGACCGCAGTTCGACGGGCATTCCTCAGCAGCTTCGGCGAAGCCCTCGAACGCGGCGATCACGTCGTCCGCGGTGACGTGCGCCAAGCCGAACGAGCGGATCCCTGGGGTGTCCACCACCCAGCCGCCCCGCTCAGGCAGTGCCAGCGCGACTGCCGAGGTGGATGTGTGCCGGCCCTTGCCGACCCCGCTGACCTCGCCGGTCGCCCGGTCCGCGGCCGGCACCAGCCGGTTGACCAATGTGGACTTACCGACCCCGGAGTGGCCGACCAGCGCGGAGACCCGGTCGGTGAGCAGGGCGCGCAGCTCCTCGGGTTCGGCGTCCAGCCGGGTGATCGTGATCGGCATGTCCAGAGAGGAGTACGTGTCGATCCACTCGCCGGGGTCGGCGAGATCGGCCTTGGTCAGGCACAGCACCGGAGTCAGCCCGCCCGCGTAGGCGGCGACCAGGCAGCGGTCGATGAAACCGGGGCGCGGCGGCGGATCGGCCAGCGCGGTCACGATGACCAGCTGTTCCGCGTTGGCGACCACGACCCGCTCGTAGGGGTCGGTGTCGTCGGCGGTGCGGCGCAGCACGCTGGTGCGGTCGGCGACCCGCACGATGCGGGCCAGCGTGTCGGGCTTGCCGGAGATGTCGCCGACCAGGTCGACCCGGTCCCCGACCACCACCGGCGTGCGGCCGAGTTCGCGGGCCCGCATGGCGGTGACCAGCTGGTCGGGATTGCCCTCCAACGCGCAGGTCCACCGCCCGCGGTCGACCGCGACGACCATCGCGGCCGCGGCGTCGGCGTGCTTGGGACGTTGCTTGCTGCGCGGACGGCTGCCGCGGCGTCCGGGACGCACCCGCACATCGGACTCGTCCAGATCCCGCCAACCGCGCTTGCGCATCAGATCGCCGCCCCCGCGCTCACGCCGTTTCCCCGAGCATCGTTGCCCACATCCCCGGGAAGTCGGGGATTGTCTTGGCAGTCGTCGCGATGTCCTCGACGGCTACACCGGGCACCCTCAGCCCGAGGATCGCGCCAGCCGTGGCCATCCGGTGGTCGGCGTAGGAGTGCCAGTTGCCGCCGGTCATCGGACGTGGCTCGATCAGCAGCCCGTCCTCGGTCTGCTCGACCGCGCCGCCCAGCTTGTTGAGCTCGTTCTGCAGCGCGGCGAGCCGGTCGGTCTCGTGGCCGCGCAGGTGCGCGATGCCGCGCAGTTGCGAGCGGCCGGAGGCTAGCGCCGCCAGCGCCGCGACCGTCGGGGTGAGCTCGCCGACGTCGTGCAGGTCGATGTCGATCGGGGCGAGTTCGTCAGGGCCGGTGACGGTCAGACCGGCCTCGGTCCGCTGCACGTGCGAGCCCATCTGCCGGAGGATTTCGCGGATGGCGTCGCCGGCCTGCGTGGTCTGCGCCGGCCAACCGGGCACGGCCACTGTGCCGCCCGTCACCGCTGCGGCGGCGAGGAACGGGGTGGCGTTGGACAGGTCGGGTTCGATGTCGACGTCCAGCGCGTGGATCTTGCCCGGTGCCACCCGCCAGACGTTCGGTTCCTGGTCGTCGACGTCGACACCGGCGACGCGCAGCATCGACACCGTCATCTCGATGTGCGGCAGCGACGGCACCGGCGTGCCTTGGTGCAGCACCGTGACGCCCTGCTCGAACCGCGGCGCGGACAGCAGCAGCCCGGAGACGAACTGCGACGACGCGGACGCATCGATGGTGACCGTGCCACCGGTGAGCTTCCCGGTGCCGTGCACGTCGAACGGCAGAGCGTTGCCGTCGATTCCTGCCCCCAGCTCGCGCAGCGCGTCGAGTACTGTGCCCAGCGGGCGCTGGCGGGCCTGCGGATCACCGTCGAAGGTGATCCGTCCGACTGCCAGGGCAGCGACCGGAGGCACGAACCGCATGACCGTGCCGGCCAGGCCGCAGTCGACCCCGGCCGGACCGTGCAGCGTGGACGGGGTGACCAGCCACGAGCCGTCCGGTCCGTCCTGCACCTCGACCCCGAGGGAACGCAGCGCCCCGGCCATCAGCTCGGTGTCCCTGCTGCGCAGCGGGGCGCGCAGGGTCGACGGTTCCTCGGCGAGCGCGGCGAGCACCAGCGCGCGGTTGGTGATGGACTTCGAACCGGGCACCGGGACGGTCGCGTGCACCGCGCCGCGGGCGACCGGAGCAGGCCAGAGCTGGGTCATAGGGCAATGATCCCCCACCCGGCTCCCCGTTTTCAGCGGTGGGGGCCACCCGGTGGTGCATCTGCGCAGGTCGGTTCGTGTGGCGGCGTGAGTTGCGCCAGTGGTCGGCGTCGCGGTTCGGGTAGCGATGTCGCTCGCCTGCGGCGATCCGGGCTGCAAGGATGAGGTCGACCGTTCCGCTACGAGGTGACGGAGGTTCGACCAGGCATGTGCGGCAGGTACGCCTCCACGAAGGATCCGGGCAAGCTCGCGGCCGAGTTCGCGGCGTTGGACGCCACCGGCGGCGCAGCACCGGGCGCGGACTTCAACGTCGCGCCGACCAAGAACGTGTTCAGCGTCGTGCGGCGGCACCCCCGCGACGATGCCGGTGATCGGGACCTCGAACGGGCCGAACGCACCATTCGGGTGATGCGGTGGGGCCTGGTGCCGATGTGGGCGAAGGAGAAGTCCATCGGCAGCCGGATGATCAACGCCAAGTCGGAGACGGTGACCACCAAACCCGCCTTCCGCAGTTCGATCAAGCGCTACCGGTGCCTGCTGCCCGCCGACGGCTGGTACGAGTGGAAGCGCGAGGGCGGCCGGAAGCAACCGTTCTTCATGACCTCCCCGGACGGTTCCAGCCTGGCGATGGCCGGGATCTACGCGTCCTGGCGCGACCCCCAAGCCGAGGACGCGCCGCCGCTGGTGACCTGCTCGGTACTCACCACCAGCGCGATCGGGCAGTTGACCGACGTGCACGACCGGATGCCCCTGCTGCTGCCGGCGACTGCGTGGGAGCAGTGGCTCGATCCGGACCTACCGGAGGTTAATGATCTGCTCGGCCCGCCGCCGCGGGAACTGGTCGACGGACTGGAGATCCGACCGGTGTCGACTGCGGTCAACAGCGTCCGCAACAACGGCGCGAAGCTCCTGGAGCGCGTGTCGCTCGACGAGCAACCGCACGCGGTAGGTTTGGATCCGGACGTGAAGTGAGCCGGCTCGGGCGCCGGGCGAACGCGGGGTGAGTTCTGATGTGTGGTCGGTACGCCGTCGGGCACGACCCGGCGGCGCTGGCCGAGGAGTTCGCGGCGGCGGATCGCACGGCCGGTGCGGTGGGCGCGGATTTCAACGTGACACCGACCAAGACGGTGCCGATCGTTGTGCAGCGCGGTGCCGAACGCAGCATCCGGCCGGTGCGCTGGGGCCTCGTGCCGACCTGGGCGAAGGAGGTCGGCAGCGGCCCGCCCGTGATCAACGCTCGGGCCGAGTCGATCACCACCAAGCCGGCCTTCGCGGACTCGGCGCGACGCCGCCGCTGCCTGATGCCCGCCACCGGCTGGTACGAGTGGCGTCCTGGTGACCGGCGTCGGCAGCCGTACCTGTGCACCCGCGAGAGCGGCGCCAACCTGGCGATGGCCGCGGTGTTCTCCGCCTGGTGGGCGCCGAACTCCACTGATCAGCCGTTGGTGACCTGCGCGGTCGTCACCACCGATGCCGTCGGCGAGTTGGCTGACATCCACCACCGCATGCCGCTGGTGCTGCCCGAGCACCGTTGGGCCGACTGGCTTGACCCGCAGCGCAACGAGATCACGGACCTGCTGGAACCCCAGCGGGAGGTGCTCGACGAACTAGCGATCCACCCCGTCTCCACCGAGGTGAACAGCATGCGCAACAACCATCCGGACCTGCTGGAACGGGTCGAGCCGCTGCCCGAACCCGCCGAACAAGCCGCATTGTTCGAGTCATGACCAGGCTCGAGGTCGAGACGCCGCACGGCCCGGCCCGGGCCGAACTGCACAGCGCCGAAGAGGGCCGCGCCGCGCTGCTGCTCGGACATGGCGCGGGCGGTGGCATAGCCACCCCCGACCTGGTGGCGGTGACGCGGGCCGCGACCGAAGCCGGGGTGCACGTGGCGCTGATCGAGCAGCCCTACCGGGTCGCAGGGCGCCGGGCGCCCGCCCCGTCCAAGCAGCTCGACACGGCGTGGCTCGCGGTGGTGGAAGACCTTGGCGAGCGCTGGTTCGCGGATCTACCGCTGATCTTCGGCGGGAGGTCGTCCGGGGCGCGGGTGGCTTGCCGAACCGCGGAGGCGGGCGCGGCGTCGGCGGTGCTGTGCCTGGCGTTCCCGGTGCATCCGCCGGGCAAACCGGAGAAGTCGAGGCTCGGTGAGCTCGACGGGGTGGAAGCTCCGGTGCTGGTAGTGCAGGGCGAGCGGGACGCCTTCGGCCAGCCGGAACCGTCGCACAACCGCGAAGTGGTGCTGGTTCCCGGCGACCACTCGCTGAAGGCCGATGTGGACGCGGTCTTCCGCGCGGCACAGGAGTGGCTCGGACGAGTCCTCCGCCTCCTCGACTAGCCTTCGCCCGCGTCCCGGCCTCCAATTACCATTTGAAATTGCGGTAAACGCGGTGTCGGGTCAGCTGGCGATGTCGGCGATGCGGGCGTCGAGCAGCCGGACCAGGTCGTCGGCCGCCAGCTCGATCTCCAGGCCTCGCCGCCCGGCGCTGCAGTAGATCGTTTCGAACCCCGTCGCCGACTTGTCGATCACCACCGTCAGCCGCTTCTTCTGACCGAGCGGCGAGATCCCGCCCGCGACGTAACCGGTGGCGCGTTCGGCGTCGGCGACCTCGGCCATCTTCGCCTTCTTCCCACCGACGACAGCGGCGAGCGCCTTCAGGTCGAGCTGCCCGGTGACCGGGACCACGCCGACGGTGAGCTTGCCGTCGACCTCCGCCACCAGCGTCTTGAAGATCCGCTCGGGAGGCTGGCCGAGCGCCTCGGCCGCCTCCAGCCCGAAAGACTCGGCACGTGGATCGTGCTCATACGCGTGCACCCGGTGAGAGATGCGTCGCTTGCTCAACAGCGCTGTCGCCGGAGTGCCCTTGCCTGCCATGCGCGTCACTCTAGAAGGCCGGAATAACCTTTGACGCAGGTTGCGTTGCACGGTTCGTGACGATGGATTCGACGAACACCTGCGTGCTGGATCGCCCCGAGCGTGCACTGCTGGCACAGCCAGGTAACAGCAGGCGAGCGCGGGTATCCTCGAAAACGGACCATGCTAAAGATCGCATGGGTTCGTCGCCTGCAGTCACCTCGTCCAGGCGGCGGGAAAGGAGCCAGGTGCCAAGCACCCCAGAGCACCCGGACGCAACCGGGCGGCCCGGTGATGCCGGGCGGCTCAGCACTGCCGACATCGAGCCGACGGTCGGCTCCTCCGAGGTCGACCGCAGCGAGGAGACCGACGAGCAGCGCGCGGCCCGCTTCGAACGGGACGCGATGCCGCTGCTGGACCAGCTCTACGGCGCGGCACTTCGGATGACCCGCAACGCGCAGGACGCCGAGGACCTGGTCCAGGAGACCTACCTCAAGGCTTTCTCCGCCTTTAAGTCGTTCGCGCAGGGCACGAACCTCAAGGCCTGGCTGTACCGGATCCTCACGAACACCTACATCAACGGTTACCGCAAGCGACAGCGGCAGCCACAGCAGCAGCCGACCGACGAAATCGCCGACTGGCAGCTCGCCCAGGCCGAGAACCACACCTCCAGCGGCCTGCGCTCGGCCGAGGTCGAAGCGCTGGACCGGCTGCCGGACACCGACGTGAAGGCTGCCCTCCAACAGCTGGCCGAAGAGTTCCGCATGGTCGTTTACCTCGCGGACGTGGAAGGGTTCGCGTACAAGGAGATCGCCCAGATCATGGGCACACCGATCGGCACGGTGATGTCGAGGCTGCACCGTGGTCGCCGGCAACTGCGTGAGATGCTCACCGACGTCGCCCGTGATCGCGGGTTCTTGCGGGAGACCAAGCGGGAGGTGAGCACTAAATGAATTGCGGCGGGCCCGACGAAGCCTCCTGCGAGGACGTGCTCGCTGAAGTGTGGCTGTTCCTGGACAACGAGTGCGACCAGCAGCGGCGCGCGGCGGTGCAACAGCATCTCGACGGTTGCGGTAGCTGCCTCGAACACTTCGGCATCGAAGAGCACATCAAGGCGTTGCTGCATCGCAAGTGCGGCGGTGAGCACGCCCCCACGGAGCTGAAGGACCGGCTTAGGGCCTCCATTCGGGAGGCAGTGCTGCGCAAGGCGGAGGTGACCGTCGAGCGCGGCCCGGACGGCACCTCGGTGGAGGTACGGGCCAAGCGAACACCGGCGGAATGACCGCAAGACGATGAATGGCCCCGGACCGCGGTCCGGGGCCATTCATCGTCTTCGACGGCTGGCGCCGCCGAATTCACGAGCCGTTGGGGCGCTTGCCGTGGTTGGCCTTGTTCTTGCGCCGGTCCTTCTTCTTGCGGGCCCGCTTACCCATGGCCTCTCCCTAAAGTTCGCCTGTCCGACCAGTCCGACCGGGGATGGGCGTTCGCGGCCACCCGGTCTCCGCTGGGGTTTCGAGCATCCAGTTTGACATGGCCACCACCTGCCGCTGGCGGGTGGTGGCGGTCGTGGTTTCCTAATTAGGGGTCTACCGGGTCCACGACGAGGAAGAACGCGATGGCTGAGGAGGTCCGCGCCTAGATGGTCGCCAACGTGTTGGCGGTGTCGGTCGGCGAGGGCGACTCGCTGGTGCTGGTGGAATCCATGAAGATGCAGACCCCGGTGCTCAGCGAGGTCGCGGGCACGGTCAGCGCGATGGCAGTCAAGCCCGGCGACGTGGTCCAGGAAGGCGATCTCATCGCGGTCGTGGAGTGACGCGGCCGCGCCGACCAAGAGAGGCGGATCTTGTCCACGCTAAGTGATCTGCTCGCCGAGCACACCGGACTGTCCGGCACCGCCGCCGACCACCTGCAGCTCGTGGTCGCCGAATGGCAGCTGCTGTCCGACCTGTCCTTCGCGGACTTCCTTCTCTGGGTCCCGATCGGCCCGCAGGGCGCACCGGAAAGCCGGTTTCTGTGCGTTGCTCAGGCGCGGCCGACCACGGCGCCGACGGCCCACCCGGAAGACGTCGTCAGCACCGAGGTCACCCAGGAAGAGCACCCGCAGCTGCGGCGCGCCGCCCTGGAGGGCCGGATCTGCCGCGAGGAGGATCCGCGCTGGCACCTGGGCGTGCCGGTGCGCCGGGAGACGATCCCGGTGAAGCTGGGTGACGAGATCGTCGCGGTGCTCAGCCGGGACACCAACCTGGCTGTGCCGCGAGTGCCGTCGCCGCTGGAGATTTCCTACCTGGGCAGCGCGGCCGACCTGTGCCAGATGGTCGCGGACGGGACCTTTCCGACTCCGGAGCCGGCGCCTGATGTGCACACCAGCCCGCGGGTCGGCGACGGCCTCATCCGCCTGGACAGCTCCGGCACAGTGGTCTTCGCCAGCCCCAACGCGCTTTCCGCGTACCACCGGATGGGCCACGCCGCGGATCTGGTGGGGGCGCAGCTCGCCCCGCTTACCAGGTCGCTGCTCAACGATCCGTTCGACGCGGACGAGGTCGCGCAGCGCGTCCGCCGAGCGATGGGCGGACAGCCCAGCATGCGCATCGAGGCCGAGGCGCGGGGCGCGACGGTGCTGTTCCGGGCGCTACCGCTGCGGCCCCGCGGGCAGCAGGCCGGCGCTTTGGTGCTGGTGCGCGACGTGACCGAGGTCAAGCGCCGGGACCGCGCGCTGATGTCCAAGGACGCGACGATCCGCGAGATCCACCACCGCGTCAAGAACAACCTGCAGACGGTGGCGGCTCTGCTGCGGCTGCAGGCGCGGCGGACCGGGAACAATGAGGCTCGGCTTGCTTTGGACGAGTCGGTCCGGCGGGTCACGTCGATCGCGCTGGTCCACGAGACGCTGTCGATGTCGGTGGACGAGCGGGTGGATCTCGACGATGTGGTCGACCGCGTGATCCCGATGATGAGCGATGTCGCCGCGGCGGAGACCGGGGTCAAGGTGCGCCGTGAGGGTCGCTTCGGGGTGGTGTCGGCGGAGCTGGCCACGCCGTTGGTGATGGTGCTCACCGAATTGGTGCAGAACGCTTTCGAGCACGCATTCCCGGAAGGCCAGGGCGGTGAAGTCGTTGTGCAGGCGGAGCGTTCGGCGCGTTGGCTGGACGTCGTCATCTCCGATGACGGTCGCGGCCTTCCGAAGGGTTTCTCCCTCGAACGCGCCGAACGTCTCGGCCTGCAGATCGTGCGGACCCTCGTGGAATCCGAGCTCCGAGGGTCATTGAGCTTGCGCGGTCGCGGTCGGCAACCCGGTACCGAGGCGGTGTTGCGGGTGCCTCTGAAGTACCGGCGCTGACGCCGTCCCGTGGGTGGGAGTGCCGCGCTGGTGCGTCGATCTCCGGTGACATGCCGGTCGGGTGGCGTGTCTTGGCCGATCGGGTCAGGTTCCTGGCGGAACTCAGCTCATCGAACGGAGAGCTTCACGGTTCCTGCCGGGGCCGACATCGACGCGGATCGGCCGGATATCTCGTCGGGATTTGAATTGTCGGGTGCGATGGCCGTTCGTTCGACCGGGGCGAAAACGTGCGGTCGGCCACCGGGGGTGTGACCGACCCGGCACGTTTTCAGTGAGCTTCGCGACTCAGGCGTTGGTGCGGGCCCGGGTGCGAGCGTTGCGCCGCTTCAGCGCGCGCCGCTCGTCTTCGCTCATACCGCCCCATACGCCGGCGTCCTGCCCGCTCTCCAGTGCCCAAGCCAGGCACTCGGAGGCGACCGGACAGCGGCGGCAAACGGCCTTCGCCTCGGCGATCTGCAGCACAGCAGGACCACTGTTCCCAACGGGGAAGAACAGCTCCGGGTCCTCGTCACGGCAAACCGCACGGTGGCGCCAGTCCATCGTTCCTTGCTCCTCGCTAGGCGCGCCCACGCGCGCCGCTCGTTTCGTTCGGGGTGTTTGTGAATGCTTTCACGGAGTCCGTGTGCTTGTGAATACTTTCACGAACTGCCGCGATGTCAAGAGTTCGATCTCGCGCGGTGAGGGAACTCACCTGAAAGATCGATAGGGCTTGACCAGGGGTTTCGGTGTGTCATCGATCGCAGACGGGGGTCGCGAGTCGACAACTACGTTCATCCGTTACGAGAAGGTTATACGGCGACGCGGAGAGCATCCGGGACGGAGAAAAACTCGATCGCGGAACGCTCGCCCAGGCAGTCACCGTCGACCTGCAGGCGCAACGGCTCCGTACAGGTTACGCGGAGATGGCCTACGTCCGCACGCTGAATTGAGTTCCTCGGGTGTGGTTTCCCTCTATCGCGTAGCATCGCCGCTACATGTTGTAACACAGGGTAAGTATTCATGTTGCGCAATGCGAAAACCCCGAGGCCGGTGTCGAAGCTGGTGTCGGGGCTCATGCGCACTGGACGTGACCCGAGATACGTCCACGGATCGGTGTTCGAAACGAACACGCTGTGTAGTTGATGGATCGGTTCTTCGTGACCGATTTGCAAGCTGATCAACGGGGCCTGGCGCGCCATGCGGAAGTAGCAGCTCAACGCGGTGCGCGCGTACAGGGCGGGGGTCACGTTCTGGCCGCGGGAGCGTTGCCGTTCGACCTCGGCGACGACCTCGGCGTCCCAACCCACGCCGGCGTTGAAGGTGAACCACCGGTCGTCGGCCTTGCCGAGCCCGACCATCCGCCCGCTGCCGTCCGCCACCGCGCGCAGCAGCCGGTGGGTAGCTTCGACCGGGTCCCTGGGCAGGCCGAGCGCGCGGGCGAACACGTTCGCGGAGCCGCCGGGCACCACGCCCAACGTCGGCATCGCCTGATCGCCGAGGTCGGCGGCCGAGAACATGCCGTTGACAACCTCGTTCACCGTGCCGTCGCCGCCATGCGCGATCACCAGATCGACGCCGTCCTCGACGGCCGCTCGCGCGGTTTCGGAGGCGTGGCCCCAGTACTGCGTTTCGACGATGTCCAGCTTCAGCTCGCTGGCCAACGCGTGGGCGATGACATCCCGGCCAGCCACAGTGGTGGACGTCGCCTGCGGGTTAACGACGAGTACGGCGCGCACAACCGAAGCCTAGGGGAGGCCCGTGCGGGCCGACGCACCGTCCGGTGTTCCGCGTCCCACCGCGGTTCAGTTCTCCCGGTGATCCCCCTTCCGCAGCGGGCCGCACGCTGACCGGCCAGCGTGCCGGGCTGCGGTGGGGTCGGCCGACTGAGACACCAGGAACGGGTGCGCCGCGCCGTTAACTGCCACCAAGATCCAGCGGAACCCGGATGCGCAACCCCGGAGCGCATCCGACCGTCCTCCGCCGGTACCTGCCCGGCCGACGGCTGATCGCGAGGACACCCCGATATCCCCGACCGCCGCTTGAGCCATGAGCCGATCATTGCGCGTGACAGTGGTCGCAGCCAGGCGGCGTTCGGGCGGTATTACCATCGAAAGACGCATACGCAGAGTCACCGATTTGATCCGGGAAAGGCGACCGTGAGAGTGCCGACCGAAGCCGTCCCGCGCACCATCCGCATCGCGGGTGTCCTGACCACCCTGCAGGCGGTGGCCGGGCTGATCTTCGTCGTGGCGCTGCTCGTCCGCAGCACCGCCCCCGAAATCGGGGGAGTGGGGCAGTTCGAGCGCGGCCAGATGTACGGCGAGGCCGGGTACTACACGCTGCTGGCAGGAGGTGTGCTGGCCGCTGGCATCGGCCTGTGGAAGGGTAAGCACTGGGCGCGCACGCCCGCCCTGCTGATGCAGCTGCTGCTGCTGGGCACTGCCTGGTACGCGTTCGGGCCGTCCTCGCAGCCGCTGATCGCATTGGTGATCGCGGTGCCGGCGATCGCGGTGCTGTGGTTGCTGTTCAACCGGGAGGGAAGGGCCTGGTCCTTCTCATCGAGCACCGCCCCCGACGCCGATCGCGACGAATGAGCCGGCGCGTCAGGCGCTGAAGTTGCGCAGCGCGTCGCCGGTGAGGCGGTACCCGGTCCACTCGTCCATCGGGATCGCGCCGGCCGCCTTGTAGAAGTTGATCGAGGGCTCGTTCCAGTTCAGCACGGACCACTCCAGCCGTGCGTAGCCGCGCTGGACGCATTCCTGCGCCAGGGTCTGCAGCAGCGCCTTGCCGAGACCGGAGCCGCGGTGCTCGGGGCGGACGTAGAGGTCCTCCAGGTAGATGCCGTGCACGCCCTCCCAGGTGGAGAAGTTCAGGAACCACAGGGAAAGGCCCACGATCGCACCGTCCACTTCGGCCACATGGCCGAACAGCGCCGGCGTTGGGCCGAACAGCGCGTCCCGCAGCTGCTGCTCGGTCAGGTGGCACAGCTCCGGCGCCTTCTCGTAGAGCGCGAGTTCGTGCACCAGCCCGACCATGGGGGGTACGTCGGCTCGGGTCGCCCGGCGGATCATCGATACCTCCACATGAGTTGCGTCGCCCCAGAATATTCGGGGGCGCGCACCAGCCAGCGCAACGGATTACCCGGTCAGCCCTCTTGCCAGGGCGGGATGTTCGACCGCTCCACCTGCGGGACGCCGCGCTCGTGGCCGAGCACCGTGACCCCGGCGGGATCCAGCGCGAAGTGCACCCCTGAAGTGGCCGGCAGCCCGAGCCAGCGCGCGATCAGGCAGCGGCTGAAGTGGCCGTGTCCCACCAGGACCACGTCCGAACCGGCGGCCGCGATGCGGGTCAGCAGCTTGTCGGCGCGCGCGGTGACGTCCGCCGCTGTTTCCCCGCCCGGGCAGGGGTGCGTCCACACCGTCCAGTCCGGTACCTGCTCGCGGATCTGCTGTATGGTCAGGCCTTCGTAGTCGCCGTAAGCCCACTCGGCGAGCAGCGGTTCGCTGACCACGTCGGCCAGCCCGGCCAACGTCGCCGTGCGCTGGGCGCGCTGCCGGGGGCTCGCGAGCACCACGACCGGTCCGGCCGGGCGCAACGCGGACAGCGTCTGCCCGGCCTGCCGCGCCCGCAGCTCGCCCTCGACCGTGAGCGGGATGTCGCAACGGCTGGTGTGCTGACCGGTCTGGGACCACTCGGTCGTGCCGTGCCGGAGGACATAAACGCGGTGCTCGTCCTGTGCCACGGCTCCGAGCGTAACCGCGCTGCGCGGGGCCTACCGCTCCAGCGCCGTGGCAACCAGCGCGGGGCCTGCCTTCTCGGGCGAGCCGGTGTCGAATGGCGGCTGCGGGTCGTACTCCAGCATCCGCTGGATCATCTTCGCGGTGTACTCGCCTCAGAGCCTGGCCACCAGCGACAGTGCCATGTCGATGCCCGCGGACACTAGCCGACGGCCGGGTAGCCGACGACCGGGTAGCCGACGACCGAGAGACCGTCGATCCCTGATGTCGATCCCTGGCCCAGCGGCGAATTCGTCGATGTCGTCGGCCCAGTTGCGAAGCGTGCGTCCGGTGCGGCATCGGAGGCACGCAAGCCGGGGCGGTCCACCGAGATCAACCGAACTCCCAGCGCATCGACGTCGATGGCGAACCCGGGCCGCTGGCTCGTCGCGACCGCGGTGCCCGTCGGAGAGTTCGTGCTCCCCGAGCCGCGTCGGTTCCGAAACGTCCACGGCTGTCAATTGTGGACACCGCCGCGCGCGGGTGCATTCGATTTTCCGCCCGGCCTGGGAGTTGCCAGGAGAGTTGGATGGCGGCGGAGGGCCAGCTGCCGTCGTCGGAGAACCGGGTTCCCAGTAGAACGGGTTCAGCTCGAGCAGCGTCCGCGCCGGCCAACCCGGGGATTTCCCGGATCCGCCACCGCGACCTGGACGCCGGGATCCCCACAGCGGGAAGCCACTCCTGGCAGGTGCCGCACGGCGCGAGTACGGCATTGCCTTCGTTGCCGGGCCTGACGCAGACGGACGCGGTGGCGCGTTTGTCGAGCGGGTACGCCTGGCAAAGCGCGCCCGTCTCGGCGCAGTCCACCCGCCGTTGAGTCCCACCCACGCAGTCTGCCCCCGGGCCGAAGGCCGGGCCGGAAGGCGCCCGATGGAAAAGGACGCCGACCCGCGGAGTGGTCCCCGCTGGTCGGCGTCCTGACTGCAGCGCTCAGCCCTGCTTGGTCTCCCAGAAGATCTTGTCGATCTCGGCGATGTAGTCGAGCAGCTGCTGACCGGACTTGGCCTCCATGGAACCCTTGGTCCCGGCCGCGCCCGCGGCCTTGGTGGCCTTGTTGATCAGCTCGTGCAGCTGCGGGTATTTCTCGAAGTGCGGCGGCTTGAAGTAATCGGTCCACAGCACCCACAGGTGGTGCTTGACCAACTCGGAGCGCTGCTCGGCGATCAGAATCGCGCGAGTGCGGAACTCCGGGTCCTCATTGGCCGCGTACTTCTCCTGGATCGCCTTGATGGACTCAGCTTCGATCCGCGCCTGCGCCGGGTCGTACACGCCGCACGGCAGGTCGCAGTGCGCGGTCGCCTCTAGGCGGGGGCTGAGGATTCGCGACAGGAGTCGCATGATTCCTCCCTGACAGTGAGTGCTCCGACAGGCCCGACCCTACTCTTGAAGATCCTCGACGTCCTACTGGAGGTGGCTGTGAAATCCCTCGGGTGCTGGCCCTGGCGGCGGTTGCTGGTGCGCGGGCCGTCCATGGTTCCCACCCTGCGGGATCGCGACGTGGTGCTGCTCCGGCTTCGGGGTTCCGCCCGGCCGGGGAACGTCGTGCTGGTGCGTTGGGCCCAGCGGCCGGGGCAGTTGTCGGTGAAGCGCGCGCTGCGCCGCGAAGGCGGTGGCTGGCACGTCGAGGGCGACAACAACTTCGGCTCGACGGACTCGCGGGAGCTCGGGCCGGCCGAGGTGCTCGGCGTCATTCGGTGGCGCCTCTGGCCGATGCCGGGCCGCTTGCGGTGACCGTTCAGCCGGAGCTGCGGAGGCTTTCGTAGTGGGCGAGGCATGTTTCGTAGTCCGGAAGAAGGCCCTTGTCGGCGGCTTCCGCCAGGCTCGGGGCGGCCCGGTCCTTTTCGGACAGGATCGGTTCACCGTCGAGGTCGGACCACGGCAGCGCCAGTCCCGGGTCGAACGGGTCGATGCCGTGCTCGGTGCCTGGGTTGTAGGGCGTCGAGCAGAGGTAGGTCATCACGGTGTCGTCGGTCAGCGCGGCGAACGCGTGCCCGAGTCCTTCAGCCAGGTAGACGGCGCGGTACTCGGTGTCGTCGAGCCGCACCGTCTCCCAGCGGCCGAAGGTCGGGGAACCGACCCGGATGTCGATGACCACGTCGAGCAGCGCGCCCCGCGGGCAGTACACGTATTTCGCTTGGCCCGGCGGCACGTCCGAAAAGTGCACGCCGCGGATGACGTTGCGTGCCGAGACGCTGTGGTTGGTCTGCGCGACTCGCAGCGGGTGCCCCGTGGCGTCGACGAACGCCGCCTCCTGGAACGGGGCCACGAACAGGCCCCGGTGGTCGGGGAAGGCCTTCGGGGTGAACTCGTATGCACCCGTGATCTCGAGTCGACGTACCTGCACGGCCGAAAGCCTATGAGGTTGGTTGGAATGCGGTTCGCTGGGGCGGAGTTGATATGGGTTATGCGAGCCATTGATCACCGTATTCAAAACGGACGTACGTACTGCGGAATGGGGTACTGAAACAGGACACACGTACTGCCGCAATCCCGATCCAAATAGGACGCGCGTACTGCCATGTGCCATTGACAAGTTGTTGAACCTGCTGGTGAGGTTGTGTGATCCCGGTCGCTGACAGTGATCTCGCGGCCTGGCACACTGTTCGAACCGCAGCGTCCGCCGAGCCGCTGTCCGACCAGGGCGGCAGGTCTCGGTCATTTCAAGACGTTCGCCTGTCCGGCACGCAAGGGCAGGCGACGCCGCACGGGTGGCGAACTGCCGCCCGGTCCGCCCGGCCTGGAATGCGTCCGGGCCGCAGGCATGGCTACAGGAGGGACGCCGTGACCACCGTGAACGACAGCACCGCGAGCGGAGTCGGTGCCGAATTGACCAACGAGGAGATCTTCGCGGCGCACGAGGGC
>NZ_JBSFLZ010000131.1:0-19710 GCF_053599315.1 Saccharopolyspora sp. NPDC000995 | reverse complement strand
CGCACCGCCGAAACCCACGTCGAACATATCCTCACCAAGCTCGGCTTCACCTCGCGCGGCCAGATCGCCGCACTGGTGGCACAAGACAGAAAATAGGGATCGCCTAATACTCCAGCTGGTGCGCCCGGTGATCAGGAGGTGATCGTCCTGCGGTCGTGAACTGACGAGCTGACGACAACAGATCAACCAACTACGTGGTCAACCTCCTGTCTGCTCTCACTGACAGGTCGGCAACCGAGATCGGCCGCCAAGTAGACGTGCCCAGCCGTGGGAAGTGCACGGTCGCGTACAAGCGCGCGGGCACCAGTCATGTCCCCGCTGTCCGAGGCCGTGTGAGCCTACCGCCCACGATCGTCGCGGTGACGTCCGCGGAACGCGCGACAAGCGGGAACTGACGTAATTGAGCACCTCGCGTCCGCGATGTCGTCGGGTCGATCTCGACCGCGTCGAACGGCTCGCCTACGACCAGCCCCGGTGACTGCTGACGGACCCCCGGCAACCCGAGCGAGTGGTGGCCACCTACTGTGCCTGCCTTCCACAGTGCTTCCGGAGTAAAGATCCCACGACGTTGAAACCGCAATCGCTGATCGAGTTCGAGGCGGCTGAGCTCCTCCCACGGGTCGATGGCGACATGCTGGTCGGACCCGATCGCAAGGACCGCGCCCGCGGCCAGCAACTCGGGAGCAGGGCCGATCCCGTCACCGAGGTCGGCCTCGGTCGTTGGGCACATGACGATCGTCGCGCCGGCCTCACCGAGTAGACGGATGTCATCGGGGGTGAGGTGTGTCGCGTGCACGGCCGAAAATCGTGGGGACAGCAGCCCGTGCGCGGACAGCAGCCCGACCGGCGTCAAGCCGTAGCTGTCCAGACAAGCCTGATTCTCCGCGGGCTGCTCCGACACGTGCGCGTGCAATGGCACCTCTGCGGGCAACTCGTCGGCGATCACGGCGAGATCGTGGCGCGATACGGCTCGCACGGAGTGGATCGCCGCACCCAGCGTGACCAATCCTCGTCCGCTACCGGTGAGCGTGTCTCGCAGGGCATGCCAGCGTTCCAGCCACCTGTTCACGTTCGCATCGCCGAACCGTCGCTGTTCGGCGCCGAGTGGTTGCCCCACTCCGCCCCGCAAATAGCACGTGTCGAGAAGCGCAAGTCGAATGCCGGCCGATGCGGCGGCGGCGGCGAGTGCGAGCTCCATGTCGTGGCCCGGATACGGCTCGCCCTGCGGATCATGGTGGACGTAGTGGAATTCGCCGACCGCTGTGTAGCCGGCATCGCGCATTTCCGTGAACACCCGTTCGGCCAGGTCGCGATAGCCTTCCGGGGTCAGGAGAGCGGCGGTCCGGTACATCCGGTGGCGCCACTGCCAGAAGTCACCGCCATCGGCGTGAGTGAGGCCGCGCAGCTCACGGTGGAACGCGTGGGAATGTGCATTCACGAATCCCGGGACGACCACGCCGAGCAGAGTGTCGCCTGGTTGGGGCGACACGCCCACTGTCACCTCGGCCATCTCCCCACCTACGACCTTCAGGCGCACGCCCTCGACGAATACTCCGTCGACGAGCGCGAGCTCGCAATGGTAGAACCGCTCCACGGCTGTCATTGGATCGGCCTCCCAGCGAGGTCACGCAGGACAGCGGCCAGCCCCCGGGCACCCTCCTCACAGTCTTCGTCGCGCGCGGTCTCACCCGGTGCGTGAGATACACCGGTCGGGTTCCGCACGAAGATCATCGTGGCTGGCACGTACGCAGAGAGAACGCCGGCGTCGTGGCCGGCACCGGTGGGGATGGACGGTGCCCCGCCGAGCACATCGGCAATACGTTCGGTCAGCGGCTGATCGAACGCGACCAGCGGTGAGAACGACTCCTCCTGGACATCGAGGACGCAACCTTCGGCCGCCACGCACTTCTGTATCAGCGCCACAGTCGAGTCCAACTGGGCGCGCACCGCCGCGTCCGAGTGGGCGCGAATGTCAAGCCACGCATCGACGCGCGAGGCGATCACGTTCGTTCCGTTAGGCGTGACCGCGATGCGGCCGACCGTACCGCGGGCCGTCGGGTGCCCCAGCGCGACGTCGCGAACGGCCAGAGCCGCCGCCGATGCCGCAACGACGGGGTCGCGCCGTCCTGGCATGGGAGTGGTGCCCGCGTGATTGCCCTCGCCAGAGATCGTCAGCCGCCACCTGCCGTGCGCCATGATCGCCGAGGCGACCGCGAGCGGTAGACCGCGCTCTTCCAGATCGAGACCCTGTTCGACGTGCAGTTCGAGGAACGCGTCCAGGAAGGCGATGCGGTCACGATCGGGACCGATCCGGGACACATCCATACCCGCCTGCCGCCACGCGTCTTCGAGTGTGACACCACCGCCGTCGACGCGGGCCAGGGCGGCCTCCGGGGTAATCTCGCCGACGAGCAACCGCGTGCCCAGGCACGGCATGCCGAAGCGTGATCCCTCTTCCTCGGTGAAGGCGCAGATCGCGATCGGACGCGCGGGAAGCCAACCTTCCGCTCGCAGGATCGCCACCGCCTCAAGAGAACTCGCCACACCAAGGGGACCGTCGTAGGCGCCCCCACCGGGGACCGAGTCCAAGTGGCTTCCTGTTGCGATCACACCAGGTCCAGGATCGCCCCACCATGCCCAGAGATTGCCGTTCCCGTCCACTTCGACGGCCAGGGCAAGCTCCCGTGCCGAGCGGCGGAACCAGTCACGCAGTTCCAGCTCGGCCGGCTCGAATAGATGTCGCGAATATCCCCCTCGCACGGGATCGCGACCGATCCCACTAATTTCCTCCAGCCTTTCAAGCACCGACACAACTCGCCCCTCTCACCTGGATGCGCGAAGATCGTGCTACCAGTCGTTTGATGTCAGTGTGGTCACAGGAGTGGTTGGTTGGCATGTGTGCTGCCGGAGCCATTTCTGTCAAGGAGTCGTCTTCCTCATGGGTTTCTCGAAGCGGTGATCGACGCAACGGGGCGCTACGGGGCGCTACGGCTCGTCTCCTCTTCCAGCGTGCGCGACGCGCCGATCACGGACGTACTTGTCCAGTTCGGGCGACGGCGCCACCGCGGTCGGTGTCGGGCGCAGGCCGGAAGATCGAACTGAAAAAGGTGGTCAACTGACCGGCAACTGTCTCGGGCTGCTCCAGAGGGCTGGCGTGCGCCGCATCCGGGACGCACTGAACGCTACCGCGCCGCACACCCTTCGCGATCTGTGCTGACCAGTGTTCGGGCACGAGTTGGTCATACTGTCCCCACAGCGCCAGGACCGGCGGCGCCACCTGCGCGAGCCCCGCCGTGACGTCGTAGCCGGCGAGCGCCTCACAGGCGCGCGCATAGCTCTCGTCGTCTGTATCGCGGAGCGCGTGAAGCATCCGTTCGGCCCTGTCTGCGTGCCGTTCACGGGTCGATGGAGCGAACCAACGCTGCAACGAGCCGGCCACGAGCGAGCCGGTGCCACTCGCTCGCACCGATCCCGCGCGCTCGGCCCACGCCACGTGGGAGTCCACACGCGCTCCTGCCGAAACGATCGCGGCCGCGGCGATCCGGTCGGCGTATCTCAACGCCAGGTCGAGTCCCACCGTGCCGCCGATCGAGACGCCGGCATACAGGAAGCTCGACACACCGCGTTTGTCGAGGTGCTCGACGATCCCGTCGGACAGGTCGCTGATCGTGAACGCGCGTCCTGCCGCAGGCGAATTGCCGTGTCCGGGAAGTTCCCAGCACATGACCTGAAACGACTGCGCCAGAAGCGGAACGACCTCTGCCCACAAGGCAGCGGAGGTTCCCAGGGAGTGCCCGAGCAGGAGATGAGTCGCGTCGGCGGGGCCGACCGGATTGGTGAATGTGAGGGTCGGGCCGGTCGTAACCTCGTTTTGAGATCTTCGCCTGTCGATTGCGGTCATGGACGGATCCGGCGCGTCGCGTCCGCGTTCATGTTCGATCACTGGCGTCACTCCACGTGATTGAGAAAGTGCCTAGTCCGCTCGGAACTCGGCGAATCGATGAGCTGCTTGGCCGGACCGATCTCCGCGATCCGGCCCTGATCCATGAAGGCAACGCGGTCGGCGACATCGCGAGCGAACCGCATCTCGTGGGTAACCACGATCATCGTCATACCGTCCTCGGCCACGCGGCGCATGACCGAGAGCACTTCACCGACCAGTTCGGGGTCCAGCGCGCTGGTCGGCTCGTCGAACAGCATCAGCTTGGGCTCCATGGCCAGCGCGCGGGCGATGGCCACACGCTGCTGTTGGCCGCCCGAAAGGTGACGTGGGTAGGAATTTTGCAGGTGCTCTAGTCCCACGTCCGCCAAGGCGGCCTCGGCACGCTCAACCGCATCGCTCTTGGCGAGGTGGCGGACCTTGATGAGTCCGGTCGTGACGTTCTCAAGCGCGGTGAGGTGCAGGAAGAGATTGAAGTGCTGGAAAACCATGCCGATGTGCTGGCGGTACCTGGCGATCTCTGACTCGCTCGCCTCGTGCAGCTCACCGTTCTTGACGACTGCGCCGGCGAACTGGTCCTCCACTCGGATGTAGCCGCTGTCGCTTCGCTCGAGATAGTTCACGCAGCGAAGCAGGGTGCTTTTACCGGACCCGGACGGCCCGATGAGGCAGAGCACTTCGCCGGGCATGACCTCGAGATCGATCCCCTTGAGGACGTCCACCTCGCCGAAGCGCTTGACGACGTCGCGGATGGTGACGAGGGGTTGCCGGTTCATTCGGGCGCCTCCGCGAGACGAGGTTTGACGGGCTTCTTCTGGGGTCCTCCGGACAGGGAGTACTTCTTCTCAAGGAAGTGCTGGCCGAAGGTCGCAATCGTGACGAGCACCAAGTACCAGAAGCTCGCCACCATGAGTAGCGGTATGACCTGGAAGTTGGACCCGTAGATCTGCTGGGCACGTGTGAGCAGATCGCCGCCGCCGATGACGGCGACGAGCGCGCTCGCCTTCAAGAGGCTTATGAACTGGTTGCCCGTGGGCGGAATGATCACCCGGATTGCCTGGGGGATAACGATTGTCCGCATGATGAGTCCTCGCTTCATCCCCAGACTATGGGCGGCCTCTCGCTGACCACTGGGAACCGACATGAACCCCGCCCTGATGATCTCCACCATGAAGGCGCCTTCGTGCAGTGACAGCCCGATGATCGCCGCGGTGAAGCCGGTGATGAGGGTGTTGGTGTCCCAGCTGAATCCACCAAAGCCCACTCGCGGGATGAACAGTGCCGCGTTGAAGCAGACGAGAAGGAGAATTAGGAGCGGAAGTCCTCGGAAAAGGCCCACATACGCCTTCACGAGGGCACGAAATACCGGGTTGCGGGACTCACCGAGTAGCGCCAACAGACAGCCGATGAGGACCGCGAAAACTTGGGAGATGAGCGATAGCTCAATCGTCACCCGCACGCCTTGGAGGATAGGCTCGGAGAACACGTACCGTGCGAAGACGGGCCAACCCATATTTTCGTTGGTCGCAAAACCATAGACGATGCCCGCCGCCACCAGGGTCGCCACCAGCCCGCTGATCCAGTAACTTGTGTGCCTGCGCGGAACGGGCCTTGCGTGTGGGTCTCGGACCTCGACATTCGCTGTCGAATCAGCCACCGGTGCACCTTCCTTTCGTTGTCTCGTGAGCAGGTGATCGGGTGCCGGCTCGACGAGACGGCATGGACGCCGCTCGAACACCTGCGACCGGACGTGCGCGACGCCACCGGGCGCTCTCAGATCACGCGTCGCACAGAGATGGAAGGGCCTGTTCCCAGCGGTGCCGTCCCACGCCCGCTCGCTGCGAGTCGATCTGCCAGGCCTGCGTGGACC
Source organism: Saccharopolyspora sp. NPDC000995 (assembly GCF_053599315.1). NCBI lineage: Bacteria > Bacillati > Actinomycetota > Actinomycetes > Pseudonocardiales > Pseudonocardiaceae > Saccharopolyspora > Saccharopolyspora sp. NPDC000995. The sequence continues at coordinate 13,900 of NZ_JBSFLZ010000131.1, read as the reverse complement.
TGTTGTTCAGGACGACAACCGTCGATCTCTTCGACGTCTTGTCGCTTTAGAACCCACACGTACCGCACGGCTCGGGCAGCTTCAGAGGACGAGTCGTCGCCAGGTTGATGCCGGGCTCCTTCAGAGCGTCCTCCTCAATGCCCCAGCGCGCCATGACCTTGTCGTAGGTACCGTCCTTGATCATCGCAGTTAGCGCACCGAGGAGCGCCTCAGCGGTGCCGTCGGCGTCAGGTGCGACGACGATGCCGACATACGTGCGCGACAGCAGAGGGTTGGGGATGACGTCAAACGCTTTGTTGGAAACCTTCGCCTGCCACGCTCCGGTCGCGGTGTTGGTGACGGCAAAGTCAATCCGGCCAGCCTGCAGGGCGGTGTTCTGGTCGCCGGCGGACGGGAAGTTGGTCACCTCCACCGGCGCACGCCCTGCCGCCTCGCAGTTCTTCGTGAACAACTCCACATCGGTGACGAACTCCGTGCCGGTCTGCACGCCCGCGTGCAGACCACAGACACTCAGCGGGTTCCCGGTGATGCCTTTGTTGTTCTTCGAGCTGACGAGGACGCTCTTCGTCGCGTAAGCGTAGTCGACGAACTTGACAGTCTTTTCGCGCTCCACGTTGTCGGTAATGCACTCCATGGCCGCGGTGAAGCGCCCGCTCTGGACTCCCGGCAGCAGACCATCGAACGAGATCGCCTCCTGCTCGATCTTGACCCCGAGACGCGGGGCCATCTCCATCAGGAGATCGTGGTTGAAGCCGTCGATCTGACCGGACTCGTTGGTGAAGTCGCACGGCGGGTACTGCGGATCTGTAGCTACCACAAGCACGCCCGAGTCGCGAACCTGCTGAGGAAGCTGGCCACGCAACTCGGGAATGACTTCGGCACTGGTCGTTTTGTTCTCGCTCGGCGACGTGGTCCCGGGTGCGCAGCCGGAAATCAGTAGTGCTGCGGAGGCGACTAACGAGAGCGTGGCTGTGAGCCCACGGGACTTGGACATCTTTAGCTCCTAAGGCGGTTCGGAACTCCTGCGATGAACAAAACTATTCATGTGTGCCGGGAAATGTATCAATCGATATGCAGCAGCGCAAGTCCTGATTTCGCACGTCAGCAAGCTGTTTCGCGCTCGAAACAGGGGCCTGATCTAGAACCCGTGCGGCGCGTGGTCGCCGCCGCGCCTTCCCGCTCGTCCGCGGCCGCGGACATTTCGCCACATTCGTAACGATGGCGCAACCAGCTCGCTTTAGTTCACTACTTCGAGCGGCACCCCGGTGATCTCCACGAAAACCCCATCGAGGACATCTTCGGCGATGGCCTCCATCTCGCCCGCCATGATCCGGTCATCCTTGAGGAACTCGGCCTTGGCACGGACGAGCCCGTACGTAGGGCGGTTGGCGGGCGCTGCCCGTCCTTCGTTGCGAAGGTCCAGCCCCTGCGCGGCGCACAACAGCTCGATCGCGACGATGTATGCCGCATTACGCACCATCGGCCCCAGCCGCATGGAGGCGTGGGTGGCCATGCTCACGTGGTCTTCCTGGCCAGCGGAGGTGGGGATGCTGTCCACGCTGCTCGGCGTCGCCTTGGCGCGGTTCTCGGCGACGAGCGCGGCGCTGGTGACCTGGACCATGATGAACCCCGAGTTCAGCCCCGCGTTCTCCACCAGGAAGGGTGCCAGCCCACTCATGGAGGAATCCATCAGCATCGCCTGGCGGCGTTCGGAGATGGAGCCGATCTCGCAGATTGCCATGGCGATGATGTCTGCCGCGTAAGCGATGGGCTGCCCGTGGAAGTTTCCGCCTGAAAGCACAACATCGTCGTCAGGGAACATCAGCGGATTGTCGGAGACCGCATTGATCTCCTGTTCGATGGTGCGCGTCGCGAACGTGAGAAGGTCGAGCGCCGCGCCCATCACTTGTGGCTGGCAACGCAGGCAGTACGGGTCCTGCAGGCGGCGCCCCTCGAACTCGATATCGAGCACCGGGCTGTCTTCGACCAGGCGACGCAGGGCGCCGGCAACGCGGATCTGACCGTCGTGTCCGCGGACCTGCTGGATGCGGTCATCGAGCACCACCTGTCGGCCTGCCGTTGCTTCCAGCGTGAGCGCGCCCGCGGCAAGTCCGGCATTGAAGACCGCCTCGGCCCCGAACAACCCGCGGAGGGCGATGGCGGTGGAGGCCTGAACACCGTTGAGAAGGGCTACCGCTTCCTTGGGGCCGAGCACCACCGGCGTGATCCCAGCCTTGGCGAGCCCCTCGGTGGCGTCATAGGTTACTCCATTGATCCGCACCCGGCCCTCGCCGATCATCGCCCCGGCCATGTGCGCCAAAGGTGCAAGGTCCCCGGATGCTCCTACCGACCCCTGGGAAGGGATGACTGGCAGCACGTCGGCGTTGATGAGCGCCGTCAGCATCTCGGCGATCTCGACGCGGACACCTGAGTGACCCCTCGCGAGTCCGATGAGTTTGATGACGAGGATCGCCCGCACGATCTCGTCCGGAAGTGGGTCACCCACCCCGACCATGTGCGAAAGCACCGACCGCCGCTGCAATTCCGCGAGATCCCCCGGGGAGATCCGTCGATCCGCGAGCTTCCCGAAACCGGTGTTCACGCCATACACGACCTGCCCGCGGCCGATCGCGTCGAGGATGACCTGGTGTCCTCGTTGGAGGTTCTCCAGCGCCTGATGAGTGAGCTCCACTTCCACGGGGCCCCGGTAGACAGGTCGAAGCGCGTCGAGGCTCAACCGCTCGCCGCTGATTGTGATGGTGGTCATGGTGATCTGTCTCCTCGTACTTCGTTGCGGCGAACGCGAGCGCGCTGTGAGGGCCGGCATCGAGTGCAGAAAATCATTCAGTAGACGTGGTCACTGTATCTACTCTATGCAGATCGGGCAACCTGCACGTATGGTTTGACCGTGACCCAAACCACGGCAGTCGTCCTCGCTTCCCGCCCCAACGGTGCACCCGTTCACGAAAACTTCCGCCTTGAAGTGCGGGAAATTGCCGCCTTGAAGGAAGGTCAGGCGCTGTTGCGGACGATCTACCTGTCCCTGGACCCGTACATGCGCGGCCGGATGGACGCTGCCATGTCATACGCAAAGCCGGTAGAGATCGGCGAGGTCATGGAAGGAGGAACGGTCTGCGAGGTCCTTGAATCGGCATCCCCCCTCGTCGCTCCCGGGGACATCGTGCTGGCGCATTGCGGATGGCAGACGCATGCGGTTCAGGATGCCCGGCTGCTGCGCCAGATCGACCCGGGCAAAGCGCCTATCTCGACCGCCTTGGGAGTTCTTGGTATGCCGGCCTTCGCCGCATACGTGGGCCTCACCGAGATCGGCCGCCCACGCCGGGGCGAGACGCTCGTGGTAGCGGCCGCAGCGGGTCCGGTCGGCTCAATGGTAGGGCAGATCGCGCGGTTACAAGGCGTGCGCACCGTCGGGATCGTGGGCGGGCCGAGGAAGGTCGCCTGGTTGAAGGAGCTGGGTTTCGATGTCGCGATCGACCATCGCTCGCCCAGGTTCGCGGACGAGCTGAGTGCGGCTGTCCCGGATGGCATCGACGTCTACTTCGAAAATGTCGGCGGTGCGGTGTGGGATGGCGTGTTTGATCACCTGAACGACTTCGCACGCGTCCCCGTCTGCGGTCTAATCTCGCAATATAATGAGAAAAACCTGCCAGCAGGGCCCGATCGGCTGCCGTTGCTGATGAAAGCCATTAACACCAAGCGGCTACTTGTCCGAGGATTCACCCAGCGAGACTTCGTGGCAACGCATTACGAGCAGTTCCAGAGCGACGTATCGGGCTGGCTGGCCGACGGAAGCCTCAAGTACCGAGAGGACTTCGTCGACGGCATCGAGAACGCCGTCGACGCGTTCTTCGGGCTTCTCGAGGGCAAGAACTTCGGCAAACTCATCGTCAGGGTCTCCGACGACCCTACGAGTACCGCACCGGCGTCGCGCGGCGAATGAGCCTTTCCGGGTAATGCATCGTTGGTGTGCATGATCATGCGGCTTCGGCGTGGTCGGTGCGCAGAAGGACGAGTGCCGCGGCGACGATCTTGCCGATCTTCCAGGGGCAGAGGCTGACGTTGCGGAAGGGTTTGAAGGTTTGAGCGGGGAGTTTCCGCGTTCGCCGATGGCCCGTTTGCTGTTGTGGTCCTTATTTTCCTCGATGAGCTCTCCGCTGGCGGGTTTCCTGGAGAGCCTCGGTGAGTTGATCCATCGACGATTGAGGGGTTCAGTCCTCGAAAACGTTTAGATCGGACGCGTGGCGCTCGAAGCGCTCGAGTCCCTCCTGTGAACTACCGGGACTGGAATCGGCCATCGCATGTAGCAGTGCGCTCGACATGATGTTGATCGCAGCCGACGTGTCGAACAACAAACCGCTGCCGAGCCTGACCGTGATGAGCTCGTCAGCCTCATGTCCTACGGTCGCGAACGACTCATCGCTGAGAACCGCGGCCTTCAGCCCCATCTGTCGTGCATAGCGCACGAGCTCGCACGCCTCGCGGGGGTAGCGGGGAAGAATGAAGAACAGACACCAGGTCGCGCCCTGGCTGTGTGCTCGGGCGATACTCTCTTTCGCCTGGGTATCGCCCCGGTCGATCACGGAGATTCCGGAATGGACCTTGGCACCGAGGTAAGCGAAGTGCTCCGCGAACGAGCGGGAGAATCGAAGACCGACGACCGGAAGCGGTTTCGACGACATGATGGCAGCGCCCACGCGAGAGATCTGCTCCCCGAGGCCGGCGGAATTGCCTAGCCATTGCAGGTTGGCGATCTCGGCGCTGATCGCCTCGTAGAGGGGGCTGGCGTCCACGGACTGTGGCGCGAGCGTGGACATCTCCGAACGCGCCCACTCCTGCAGGGCGCGTTTGAAGTCGGAGAATTTTGCGTAGCCCAGCGCTGCGGCGAATCTGGATACCGACGGCTGACTGACCCCGACTTGCTGCGCGATGCTCTCGCTCGTCAGGAACGCCGCCGCGTCGCGATGGTCAACGATATAGCGTGCGATCCGCCGCTGCGCTGGAGAGAGCCGGGCATTCCTAAATCGGTCATAGATGTCGTCTGAGGAGGTGCTCGCGCTCCTCGTCATCTCGGCCCTCCGATACGGCTTTCCTCGAAGCCCTGCGCTTCACCGCGCGCAGGAGCCAGATCATCAAACGACTCCAGTATCCCCAGGAGCAACATCGCGGTGGTCTCGGGGTCGCTGATGTTTGGAGAGTGTCGCGCCTCGATGTCGTACACGGAACACGACGGCGCATGCTGGGCGATCCTCCGCGCCCAGTCCCGTTCGACGAGGTTATCCTTCACGCCGCTCACAAGCGCAAGAGGCGCCTTCACGTCCCGGAGATTCTCCGGATACCTGTCCGCTGACTTCGCAGCCACACCGAATGGTGTGGCGAGTCCGGCCGCGGCGACCGCTCGATAATGACCGGAGTTGCTCGCGTCTTGCATCCGGAGATCGACGTGGCTGTCGATGCCGTCGAAATCACCGGTAAGAAGGCGGACAATACGCAGCATGTCCGCCCGTGAGCCGTCGAAGTGCGACAGTGACGCCAACGATTCCTTCGTACGATAGGGTCCTCCGGTTCCTGCGATCGACACGGCCGACCTTACGCGCCACGCACACCACGGTATCGTCGATGCACGCAGGGCCATGGCTCCGCCGAAGGAGTTCCCGACGAAGTGCGCGGATGTGGCGCCCAGCCCCACTGCGTCAAGCAGACCGGCGACCTGTCGAAGCCTGAACTCGTAGGGAGCAACGTCGAGCTGTACGAGCTTGCTGGAACGTCCGTAACCGTACAAGTCCGGTGCGATCACTCGGTAACGTGTGGCCAAGATCGGGATCACGTCACGCCAGCTGGCTTCCGCCGATCCGCCCCACGCCCCGTCGTGCAGGAGCACGACCGGTTGAGTGGAGTGGTCTCCTGCTGCTAGGTAGCTCGTCTCCAGCCCGCCGATCGTTATCCGGTCCCGCTCGATTGGTACCATCGTATTATCCCGTCTGAAAGAACGTGAGCACGCGTGCGACGCACCCGGCCGGTTGTACAGGACTACTCAATGAAATCGTAATCGTCTTCGTTCACCGACTCGGTGATGTCCCAGTACTCAACGTTCGTGTACGGCCAGATCTGAGATACTCGACCATTTTTGTTCTGATACCACGTACGCACGTAAGGCTGGCCCCACGCCATTTTACGATTGCCCTCGTCCACCCACGCGACGAAGCGGTCAAGCGCCTCGGGGCGCACATCGATCGCGGTGATCCCCCTGCTCAGGATCTCGTAAACCGCCGACAATGAATACTCCACAGCGCGTTCGAGCATGAAGTGCAGGCTTCCCGCGACCACGCCACCGACGTTTGGTCCGTAGACGAGGAAGAAGTTGGGGAACCCCGGGACAGTGATCCCGTTGTAAGCGCGTGCGTCGCCATCCCAGAACTCGTGGATCTCGCGACCATCACGACCGATGACCTCGACGCCGTCCAGATAATCGGAGGGCTTGAAACCCGTCGCATACACCACGACATCGGCCTCGTGTTCCTGACCAGCCCCATCGACGACACCCTTCTCGGTGAATCGTTCGATTCCCGCGGTCACGAGCGTCGTCTTCTCGGACCGCAGTGCGGCCGCCCACACCTTATTGTCACGAAGCATCCGTTTCGCCCCCGGCGGATAGCTAGGAATCGCGTGCTCGAGTAGTTCTGGGTTGCCTTCCAGCTGCTCCTCGACACGAGCGATGAGGTACTCCCTCAGCTCCTGGTTCTTCGGGGAGATGCTTAACGGGGCGCCCGGCCAGTTTTCTTGTGCCGTCACCGTATGCGCTCTGCCGGGTATCCCGGTGAGGATGACCCAGAGCCGATACCACTGTGCGTAATGGGGCACCTTGCGCCGCAGCCAGGTGAAGGCATCCGTGACGGGGTGGTGGTAGTTGGGGGCTGGCAGCATCCAAGGTGCGCTGCGCTGGAAGATGACGAGCGAGTCCACCTCGTCGACAATCGCCGGCACAACCTGATAGGCGCTCGCACCGGTACCGATGACGGCCACTCGTTTGCCCGCGAGGTCGACATCGTGGTCCCACTCTTGAGTGTGCATGGCCACGCCGCGATACAGCTGCGCGCCGGCGATCTCCGGGATGTTCGGGCGATCGAGCTGCCCTACCGCACTGACGATGGCGGAGAACCGCCGCACCTGCTCAGCCCCATCGGCGCCGCGCGTCGTGGCCTCCCACAGCCGTGCTTCCTCGTCCCATCGCAGACGCACGAGTCGGGTTGAGAACTCGATCTCGTTCGTGATCCCGGCCCGGTCGGCGACATCGCGAAGATAGTCGAGGATCTCGCCGCCCCGAGCGAACTGATTGGGCCAGTCCCCCCGCTGGGCGAAGGAGTACGAGTAGCCGAAGGTCGGCGTGTCGAGGCGGACGCCGGGATAGGTGTTCTTCGCCCACGTCCCACCTACGGTCGCGCTGGCCTCGATGAGGACAAACGGCACACCGGCCCGCCCGTACCGATAAGCGGCTGCGATGCCGCCGACGCCCGCGCCGACGATGAGCGTCGAGAACTCGCGCCCCTTCGCTACCTCGTTGAAGTCCCAGGCAGGTCTTCCACCTTTGCCTTCCGCGATGTCGAGCTCGTGTGTGAGCATGTTGGCCCACTCGTCGCGACCACCCGTGAGATAGTTGAGAATCTCGCGCGCGGTCGCGTCCGGCAGCATATCGACGGAATCGATCTTCTTCTCGCGCATCTCCTTCAGCCCCGCCAGCGCGAGCGCAGACGCCTTCTTCTGCTGATCTGCGGTCATGCCACAGTGTGGATGCGGCTCTGTGTCCATCGGAGTCAGTGGGGGCGCCAGTTCCGCCCGAAGGAACGTGGTGTCGCGGAGTACGGCAGCGATGGCGGCCAGCAGGACCGGCAGCTCCGCATTGGTCACGATCTCCTCGAGGAAGGCGTCGTCTTCGACGATCACCTCGGATCGAGACTCCCAGTACAAGTCGTCGAACTGATCAGTCCCCTCGCGCTGGCGAGTGCGTCCCATGTCGAGTTACGTCCTCTCCGTCGGCCGACGCCGTCTGTATAATACTATGCGAAACTAGCGCACATGCATAGACTGGTGTCATCTACGAGTCCCGTCGCGGTTGCGCCGACAACAACAGTGAGGAAGATCCGATGACCGTGTCAGCTGACGTCGTGAAGGAATGGCTGGAGAGCTTCGGGCGGGTCTGGCGCGAACGCGACGCCAAGGGTGCTGCCGCGATCTTCACCGAAGACGCCTGCTACCGAAACACCCCCTTCCTCGAAGAACCCTTCGTCGGCCATGAGGCCATCGAAGGGTTCTGGGAGGTCGCGGTCGCCGAAGTCGCCGACGTGGATTTCCGCTACGGAGTCCCGGTGATCGAAGGCGATCGCGTGGGCGTTGAGTGGTGGACGATCCTGCAATCCGGCGGCGAAGAGTACACACTGGCCGGCAACTTCCTCCTCACCTTCGCGGGCGACCGGGTATCCGATCTCCGCGAGTCTTTCGTGAAGCAAAAGGGCACACGTCGGCCCCACGTCGGCTGGGGGCTGTAATGGGGCGCTTTACCGACAAGCTACGCGAGGAAACATGGACGTCGGGATAGACAACCGCACTGAAGTACTGATCGTCGGCGCAGGCGTGATCGGCGCAAGTGCCGCACTGGCGCTGGCGAAGTCGGGTCACGATGTGCTCGTGCTCGATCGCAACAGCGGAATCGGAGACGGATCGACGGGCGCGTCGGCCGGGGTCATCCGCGTGCACGCGAGCGACGCACAGAGTTCAGCGCTTGCCGACGACGCGCTGTCGGTGTGGAACAACTGGCGGGAGTTCCTCGGAGCGGACGAGTCCGAGGACCTCGCTCGATTCGTGCGGTGCGGTTCGCTCATCCTGGACACCGGCAGCGGATTCGCCGACCAGGCAGCCACGGCGATGAGCGGTGCAGGCGTCGCCTTCGACAAGTGGACCTTGGCAGACATGAGTGGCCACTTTCCATACTTCGACTTCCATCGGTTCGGTCCACCCCGGTCGGTCGACGACGAGGCGTTCTGGGACGAGCCCACCGAGCTCCTCAGCGGCGGTCTTTACACGTCGCAGTCGGGCTACGTGGGCGATCCGACACTCGCCGCCGTCAACCTGATGCGGGCCGCGCAACGGGCTGGCGCGCGCTTACGGCTTTCGGCCACCGTAGTCAGCTTCGATTTCGAAGGTGACCGTGTTGTGGGTGTGACGCTCGGGGATGGCACCACATTGCGTGCCGAGGCCGTGCTCGTCGCCGCCGGGCCACATACCGACCGGCTGATCCGAGGCATCGGCGCGACCTCCGACTTCCGCATCCGCACTCGGCGCATCCGCGAAGAACTCATCCACGTCCCAGCACCCTCTGATTTGAACCTTGCTCTTCAGGGCGTGCACCTCGTGGATGGCGACCTCAACATCAACTTCCGCCCGGAACGCGGCGACGCATTCCTCGTGGGTAGCAACGGCGATCGCGCCGACGAGCAGACATTCATCCAAGATCCCGACGTGTTCAACCGGCTCGTGTCGCCGGACGCCTGGGAACGCATGACCTTGAGGCTTGCCCGGCGCATCCCGGATCTGGGCATTCCGCGCGTGCGTATGGGTGTCGTCGGGCTTTACGACGCCGCTGAGGACTGGCAACCGATCTATGACCGCACATGCTACGACGGTCTCTTCGTGGCAATGGCGACCTCCGGCACGCAGTTCAAAACCGCACCGATCGTCGGCGAGCTGCTTCGGCACGTCCTCGAGACCGAACTGAACGGACGTGATCACACCGCCGAACCCTTCCGCAGTCCGGTCAGCGACCGCACGTACTCGACGGCACAGTTCTCACGGCTACGAGCTCCGCGCGAAAACCAGTCACGAGGGTGACGGGGTTGAGCGCGAAGGACAAGGACACTTAAAGGCATGACAGGGACGCAGGAGTCCGTCCTCCTCGACGGCATTTCAGAGCTGACGACGAACGACGAAACGAACGGAGGCAGGGTCGCCGACGCCGCGCTGGTGATCGAAGGCGACCGGATCGCCTGGGTCGGCGCGGCCGGTAGCGCGCCGGCTGCGGACCGAAAGATCGCCGTCGGCGGTCGCGCAGTACTTCCTGGCTGGGTCGATTCCCACACTCACATGGTGTTTGCGGGAGACCGCACCGCCGAGTTCGAGGCACGCATGGCCGGTCAGCCGTACTCAGCAGGCGGAATCAATGTCACGGTTAAGGACACACGCGCTGCGAGCGACGAGGATCTCGAAGCGAACATCGCGCGGCTCGTCGCCGAAGCACGTCGCGGTGGGACGACGACGATCGAGACCAAGACCGGCTACGGACTTACCGTGGCCGATGAGGTGCGGGCCGCACACGTGGCGTGCTGGCACGCCGATGCCGTGACCTTCCTCGGCGGCCACGTCGTACCCGAGGACCAAGATCCGGCCAGCTATCTCGAGCTCGTCACCGGCCCGATGCTTGACGCCGTGGCACCACTCGTTTCAGCGGTGGACGTGTTCTGCGAGACCGGCGCCTTTGACGAAGCGGCGACGCGGCGGATTCTCAAAACCGCAAGAGAGCACGGCCTTGCGCGCCGACTCCACGGCAATCAGCTCGGGCACGGGCCGGGAGTGCGGCTCGCGGTGCAGTATGAAGCGCTCAGCGTGGACCATCTCGGTTTCCTCACCGATGACGACATCGATGCGCTCTCGTCCTCCTGGTCAGGTGAAACACGCGGCACTGTCGCCACGGTGCTCCCGGCCTGCGACCTGTCGACCAAGATGCCGCTCGCACCCGCCCGCCGGCTACTCGATGCTGGCGCCGTCGTCGCGATAGCGTCGAACTGCAATCCGGGCACCTCATTTACCACCTCAATGGCGTTCTGCGTGGCCACTGCGGTCCTCCAGATGGGGATGTCCGTCCGGGAGGCGATCCGCGCGGCGACGCTGGGCGGTGCTATCGCACTCGGAATGCACACGGACGGATGGCACGATCCGCGTGGCGTACCGCAGCCAGCCGTCGGTATCGTCCGCGCAGGCGCTCGAGCAGACCTCCAGGTACTGGATGCGCCTTCGGTCGCCCACCTCGCATACCGCCCGGCGGTGCCGCTCACGCGCGCCGTATGGAAAGCCGGAGTCAGGGAAATCTGAACCCGGGGCATACGACCGGCCAGTCCACGTGCGCTGCGCTCCCTTTCCCCCGCGGCCCGAGAATTCGTCACCGAACCACACCGTCCAAGTTCCGAGAAGGGAAACTGCATGAATCCAAGACTCGACGGCAAGACGGTCCTCATCACCGGCGCTGCCGAGCGTGCAGGCCGCGAGTTCGCGCGTAGGTTCGCGGCAGCCGGGGCAGCGGTTGTCGTGAACCACTGGAAGCAGCCAGAGCTCGCGGAGGAAACTGTCGAGCTCATCCGCTCCGAAGGCGGCGAGGCAACTGCGATCGAAGCGGACGTATCGAACACGTCCCAGGCCCGGTCGCTGGTGGACCGGACACTCGCCTGGCGGGGCGACCTCACCGTCCTGATCCACAACGCAAGCTCGCTTCGGGCGAAAGAGTTTGAAGATGTAACCGAAGACGACTTCGACGCCGCATTCGGCATCAACATCCGGGGTCCCTTCTTCCTCAGCCAAGAGGCTGCGAAGGTCATGCAGAAGCAAGGCCACGGCCGAATCATCGCGCTGGTGGGCAACTCGACCAACGAGGCATGGCCCAACCTCATCCCGCACAGCCTGTCCAAGACGGCGCTGATCCGGCTGATGGAGCAGCTCGCCGTGGCGCTGTCGCCGACAGTCCAGTGCAACGCCGTCGCACCGACGCAGTTCTTCCGCTCCGACGACGGAATGAATGACGCTTTGCGGCGCTACCGCGGCGAGCCGCTGGTGGAGGGCGACACCTGCCGTGTCGGCACACGCTATGAATTCCGCAACGGCAACGCCGACGATGTCGCGGAGACCTTGCTGTTCTTGTCGACATGCTCGCCCTACCTGACCGGTGCTGTAATCCGCCTCGACGGAGGAAAAGCGCTCTACTAATTAGTTTTCGAGCCGCTTACACGAGTGCCTGATGGTCAGAAACTCGCGCGCGCCAGATGCTGATTGCTGGCTACCGCGCGGGTAGAAGAAGCCGCAGCGGCGGCGCCAGCAGCTCAGCTTCCGAAGGTCCCGGAGCCGACAAGAGGTACTCGTCGGCGAGGGAAGACGCCGCCGCTGCCAGGTCTCCACACTGATTGCGATGCCAAACGGACCGCTGCATCGGCGGCGCCACCGCCCGTGTACGACCGGTCTGGCGTGGTCGTCCCAAGTCGCGTCCTTCTCGCCGAACCCGCCGTGCCGATCTCTCGGCAACGGCCTCTCAGCCGGGAACTGTCGCGGTAGAGGTGCGCCGAGTGCTAAGCCAGCTTCCACCGCCACGGATGGCTGTTGTGGACCGACGGCGCCCAGCACGCCAGGGCCAGCGCGGAGCGCATCGTCTCCTGCGACGGCACCGTTCTGCTTTTCATCGCGACACTCCTGCGCACCACGGGCTTCACGCTCAACACCCGTCCCGTACCCGCGACGAGTTCAGGCGGAACGGGGCCGCTCGGCCCTATTGCGCACAGCCCGGCCGAACGGACCCTGAAAGCGTTGAACCTTTCGCTTGGGAGGACACCATGACCAGCTTGCAGCCTCGGCCGAGCCTGGGCCTGCCTGACATCTTCCAGATGTTCGAAACCGAGTGGCCCTTCGGTGAACGACATGCGATGCGCGTGGAGACCTACACCGAGAAGGACGAGTTCGTGGTCCGCTGCGAACTCCCCGGCGTGGACCCCGAAAAGGACATCCACATCAACGTCGAGGGCAACCAGCTCAAGATCACCGCGGAGCGCAAGCACGAAGAACGCACCGACCGGCACAGCGAGTTCCACTACGGCTCGTTCAGCCGCACCCTGCTGCTGCCGACCAGCTGCGACACCGACGACATCGATGCCGAATACGAAGCGGGCATCCTCACCATCCACCTGCCGCGCCGAGAAGCCGAAAGCCGCAAGGAAATCCCAGTGATGCGCAAGGGCAAGTGAAGGAAGGCGTGGCGGACGGCGTTCGGGCCTTCCTCCGCACATGCACGCCACGTCATCGCGCGGTGGGGCGGACGACAACCACCGGGCAGTGCACGTGGCTCACGCAATGCTGACTCACCGAGCCGAGCACGACGCCGACGAATCCGCCGCGTCCACCGCTGCCCACCACGAGCAGACCCGCGCCCCTGAGTCTCGTGCAGCAACGTCCGGGCGGCATGCCCCCGAACCACCTCTCGGTGCACGGGCGCCGAGAGGGCCAATGCCGATCGTGGTCACCATCGTGGCACTGATGGCCGCGAAACGCCCTTGCACCGCTTCGCCACCGCCTGGTCACCGACGACGACATTGCCGAAGCCGTCGAGCAGGTGCGCGAGGCCCGCTGGTTTCGACGAACTCGCGCCGATCCCACAGACTGACCTGGGCAAGCTTGAACAAGGAGTCCAATGTGGACCATCCATGAGCGACGCCACGCAGCAGGCAGTGCACCTGCAGGACAGGGGGCCGCCGGTAGCACTAGCACGTCACCCAGCGCGCAGAACCGCGACCGGGCAAGAGGCCCGGTTGACAACAGCATGACTCACCGAGCCGAGCAGGCTGCGACGGATACGCCCCCTCCCATGGCTGCCCACGACCAGCAGGCTCGCGCCCCCTGCTTCTCTGAACAGCGCCTCGGCGGGCTTTTCCGGCGTCACCACCCGCCGAACGCTGACATCGGGAAACCGTTCACCCCAGCCTGACAAGGAGGAGGCGAGCACTTCCTCGGCTTCTTCGCGCACCTCGCCCCATGGCAGCTCCCACTGCTGCACCCGGGCGAACGGGTCCAGCGGAAGGTC
>NZ_JBSFLZ010000130.1:0-19819 GCF_053599315.1 Saccharopolyspora sp. NPDC000995 | reverse complement strand
ATCCTGCGGCCAGACACCACAAGACTGCCGCAAGATCATCATCCCGGGCCTGCCCAACACACCCTCACCCAACCCGAGAATTAACCACCAGGGTCAAGGGCACCTCTGTCCGCACTGGCTCGGGTGGGGCTCGGTCTACCGTGGAGCTCATGTCCGTGTTGCGTTCCGTGGTGTTGTTCGTGCTGGCCGCCGTTGCCGAGATCGGTGGGGCTTGGCTCGTTTGGCAGGGGGTTCGGGAGCAGCGCGGCCTGCTGTGGATCGGCGCCGGCGTTATCGCGCTCGGCATCTACGGATTCGTCGCCACCTTCCAGCCCGACGCGCAATTCGGGCGGATCCTCGCCGCCTACGGCGGCGTGTTCGTAGCCGGGTCGCTGCTCTGGGGCGTTTTCGTCGACGGATTCCGGCCCGATCGTTGGGACATCATAGGGGCGCTGATCTGCCTGGTCGGCGTCGCCGTGATCATGTATGCGCCTCGTTCGGCCTGATAGCTCAGCGAGCGACCAGGCCCGCTCACGCGAGTGGGGTATTCGTTTCCGTAGGTTGCTCGCTCGCACGAGGCATCATGGTGGCGATACCTCGACACGCAGAACAGGGAAGCGGCATGAGTACCCCGGAGCACCCGCTCGAAACCCTCTACCAGGCCCGCGAAGCGCTACAGGCCGCAGTCAGCGCAGTCGAGAAGCAGACGCCGGAACAGGTCAGCGACGACCTGGGCTGCTACGGCGTGGTGAATCACTAGATCCTCTACGAATGCCGGTCACTGGTCGACGCTCTGGCCGAGAAGGTCCGCGACGTGAGCCGCCCGCCGGTGCGCGAGGCGTACGGCGAATTGCGCGAGGCAATCGCCGTGTTCGACCAGCTGATCGCGATCGCCCAGAGCAACGAGCCGACCATCAACGACCTGCGCCACGACGCCCGGTGCGCCGAGCGGAATGGCCGGCAATCCCGTCGTGCCGCGTCAGCCAGGCACGACGTGAGCTGACTGCCCCTGCTCGTCGTGGCTGAGGCGGTTTCCCCGTCGATCGAGCGCGTCAGTCGGAGATGCCGAGGCGCAGGTGCTCGATGTGGTAGACGGCTTCGTCGAGGAGTTGGGCGACGTGGTTGTCGTACAGCGAGTAGACCACGCTGCGGCCGGAGCGGTTGCCGACGACAAGCCCGAGCGAGCGCAGCAGCCGCAGCTGGTGCGAGACCGCGGACTGCTCCATGCCGACGGCCTCCGCCAGTTCGCCCACCGCCATCGCGCGCTGGCGCAGTTCGCTGAGTATCAGCAGCCTCGACGGCGTGGCCAGGGCCTGCAGCGTCTCGGCGACCGAGGCCGCCGACGCCGCGTCCAGCCGCGCGGCGGGCGTGACCTCGCGATTGACTACGTGACCCATGCCCGGCAGTCTAACGACTAGGACATATGAATACCTGATCACTCATTCATGTATCGTGCTGCCCCGGACCGCAAACCGACGCCGGAAGGGTGCTCGCGATGACCGCCGCCACAGACCGCACGACCCTGCCGATACCCGCGCTGCCGAAGACCCGGCGCGGCCTGTTCGTGCTGCCGGAGGCGCGCTGGGCCGCCGCTGCGCTGGTGGCGTTCCTGCTCGGCCTCGCCGTGCAGCTGACCGGCGGCCCGGCCGGGCTTTACTGGGCGCTCTACCTGGCCTGCTACGCAACTGGCGGCTGGGAACCGTGCCTGGCCGGACTGCGGGCGCTGCGCGAGAAGACCCTGGACGTGGACCTGCTGATGATCGTCGCGGCCATCGGCGCCGCGGCGATCGGGCAGATCACCGACGGCGCGCTGCTGATCGTCATCTTCGCCACCTCGGGCGCCCTGGAGGCCTACGCCACCGCCCGCACCGAGGACTCCGTGCGCAGCCTGCTCGACCTCGCTCCGGAGACCGCAGTGCGGGTGCGCGACGGCGTCGAGGAGACCGTCGACACGGCGACGCTGCAGGTCGGCGACGTGATCGTGGTTCGCCCCGGCGAGCGGATCGGCGCCGACGGTGAGGTCCTCGACGGCGCGAGCGACGTCGACCAGGCGACCATCACCGGCGAGCCGCTGCCGGTGGCGAAGCAGCCGGGCGACGAGGTATTCGCGGGCACCCTCAACGGGACCGGCGCGCTGCGGGTGCGCGTCGCGAAGGACGCCTCGGAATCGGTGATCGCGCGCATCGTGGCACTGGTCGCCGAGGCAGGCGAGACGAAGGCACCGACGCAGCTGTTCATCGAGAAGGTCGAGCAGCGGTACTCGATCGGCGTCGTGGTGGCGACGCTCGCGGTCTTCGCGATCCCCCTGCTGCTCGGCGACGACCTGCAGAGCGCCCTGCTGCGCGCGATGACGTTCATGATCGTCGCCTCGCCGTGCGCCGTCGTGCTGGCCACGATGCCGCCGCTGCTGTCCGCGATCGCCAACGCCGGGCGGCACGGCGTGCTGGTGAAGTCGGCCGTGGTGATGGAACGGCTCGGCGAGGTCGAGCGGGTCGCACTGGACAAGACCGGCACCCTCACCGAAGGCACGCCGCGCGTGGTGCGGATCGACCCGGCCGAGGGCTGGGCGACCGACGAGGTCCTCGCGCTGGCCGCAGGCGCGGAGCACCTGAGCGAGCACCCGCTGGCACGCGCGATCGTGGCCGCCGCGCACGAGAAGGAGCTCGCCATTGCGCACGCCGAGGACTTCCACGCGACCCCGGGGCACGGCGTTTCAGCCACTGTGGACGGACGCGCGGTGGAGGTCACGAGCCCGCGCGACTCGGACTTCGCCGCCGACCTGGAGGCTGCGGGCCACACCGCGGTGCTCGTGACCGTCGACGGCGTGCCCGCCGGAGTCCTCTGGATCGCCGACCGGCTGCGCCCGGATGCCGCCGAAGCGGTGCGGGGGCTGCGGGAACTGACCGGTTCGGAACCGGTGCTGCTCACTGGCGACAACAAGCGGGCGGCCGCGCAGGTCGCCGCCGAAGTCGGCATCGACGACGTGCGCGCCGGGCTCCTGCCTGCGGACAAGGTCGCGGCGGTGCGGGAATCCGGGCAGCGGACGATGGTGCTGGGCGACGGTGTCAACGACGCGCCCGCGCTGGCCGCCGCGCACTGCGGGGTGGCGATGGGTCGCACCGGCTCCGACCTGACGCTGCAAACGGCGGACGTGGTGATCGTCCGCGACGAGCTGGCCGCCGTGCCGAAGGTCGTGGACCTGTCCCGCCGCGCCCGCCGCCTGGTCAAGCAGAACCTGGTCATCGCGGGCACCTTCATCACCGTCCTCGTGGTTTGGGACCTGGTCGGGCACCTGCCGCTGCCTCTGGGCGTGGCGGGCCACGAGGGTTCGACGATCATCGTGGGCCTCAACGGCCTGCGCCTGCTCGGCGAACACGCCTGGCACCGCCGCTGACCGGTCGCGGCTATCGTTGCCGCCATGGCGACTTCCTGGGGCGACGGCGAACGCTCGCGGTTCGAAACCGTCCGGCCCCAGCGACGGGTGCTGGTCGTCGTGGACAACGTCGCGGCGATGACGCGGTTACTCGACGTGGTGGACCTGTTCGAAGGTGACTTCCGGGTCGCACTCGACTTCGTCTGGAACACCGACGATCCGCAGCCGAACGGGCTGGCGGAGCTGTTCGCCGCCAAAGGGGTCTTCCCCGTGGAGGCGGGCTTGTCCCGGAAGTACGAGCTCGCCATCACGGCAGGCCACAGTGGACTCCTAGATCTGAAACCGCCGATTCTTTCGCTGCCGCACGGAATTCGGTACACTAAGATCGTTCCGGAAGACCGGAAGACCGGAAGACCGGAAGACCGGAAGACCGGAAGACCGGAAGCCTTCGGCCTGTCGCCTGAGCTGCTGCTGGACGGCGGCCGTCCGATCCCGTCGGCGATCGTGCTCTCGCACGACGAGCAGCTCGCGCGGCTGCGCGCCTCGGCACCGCAGGCCGCCGAGGTAGCGGTCGTCACCGGCGATCCCTGCTACGACCGGCTCCGCGCCAGCATCCCGTGGCGGCTGCGCTACCGCCTGGCGCTAGGTGCCGACGGCGACCAGACCGTCATCGCCGTCAGCTCGACGCATCGGGAGAATTCGCTATTCGGCGAGGTTTCCGAGCTGTACGAGCGGTTGCTGGCCGAACTGCCGGTCGACGACTTTCGTGTGGTGGCGATCCTGCACCCGCACATATGGTACGAGCACGGCCCGCACCAGGTGCACCGCTGGCTGGCGCCGCACCAGCGTTCGGGCCTGATGGTCGTGCCGCCGGAGCATGGTTGGCGCGCCGCACTGGTCGCCGCCGATCTGCTCATCGGCGACCACGGCTCGGTGACCGCGTACGGCGCGGCGTTGGGTCTGCCCACGTCGCTGGCGGCGTTCCCGGAGTCCGCGGTCGCGCCCGATTCCGCGGTCGCGCTGCTCGGATCGCATGCGCCCCGGCTGGACCTGACCCAGCCGATCCTGCCGCAGCTGCGGAAAACCGTGGCCGAGCACACCCCGGAGAGGTCCGCCGCCCTGCATCAGATGATCACCTCACGCCCAGGCGAGGCGGCGGAGCACCTGCGGACGTTGTGCTATTCGATGCTCGGCTTGGCGCAACCGCGCACCGAACCAGGCGTGCAACCCGACACGGCGCGAGGACTCCCGGACGAAGACTGGCCGTGGCGGCCAACTGCCATGCACGTCACCGGAAAAGTCCACGGCGGATGCGAGGTCTCGTTGGACCGGCATCCTGCCGAAATGATTCCGGCAGGGCGAATTCAGCAGCGGAGCCACCTGGTGGTGGCAGCGGACCATCCCGGTCGACGACTTCGCGCCGTCGCCGACGTGCTCGTGCTGACCGACGCCGAACGCTGGGGGCGTCACGCCGAAACGTGGCTCCGGGAAACCATTTCGTCCCATCGGGGCCTGCAACTCGCCGCAGCGGTGTGCGGCGAGTCGTGCATCGTCCGGACCCGAAGCGGCGACCAAGCACGCCTGCGCGGAACCGACGACCCGACGCGCTACGCCTCCGCGGTGTTCGAATGGCTGGCAACCGGACGCGAGCTCGCCGACCTCTCCTCCGGCCTCACCGTCAACGGCCGACCGGTCGCGGTGTCATGACTCGCGCGCCAGCAGCGCCTGAGCACGCCGATTCCCCAGCACTGTGAGGATTTCCGCCGCCTCTCGGCGCTGATCCGCCGCCGCCTGCGCGTCCCCGCTGCGGGCGCTGAGCTCGGCCAACAGCTCCAGTGCCTCGGCCTGATCGGCCGCCATCCGCGCCGCGCGGCACAGTTCGAGGGCCTTGCGACCCCAACGCAGCGCCTCCGCCAGGTCGTTGCGCTGCAAGTGGGCTTCGGCCAGCGACAGCGCCACCTTCGCGCTGTTGGCCTGCTCCCCGAGCCCGACGAAGAAAACGAACGCCTCCGCCAACCGCGGCAACGCCTCCGCTACCCGCCCGGCGCGGGTCAACACCCGCCCCGAATGCATGCGGTAGAGCGCCAGCGGACGGGACCGCCAGCCTGTTGCGAAGTGCTTCTGCACGATGCCGCGGGACCGTTCGAAGCAGCGCAGGGCCTCGTCGAACTCGGCGCGCCGCTCGTGGATGAGACCGAGCCATTCGATAGCGCTCTGCTGCCCCCAGTCGTCGTGGTTCGCCTCGGCGATGTCGTAGGAGAGCTCGAATTGTTCTTGTGCCGCGCGGTATTCCCCCACCGCGTAGTACGCCGAACCTGAGTGCGAGTGCATGCGCACCAGCGCCCGGGGATCGCCCAGCCGCTCGGCCGCCGCGATCCCGAGAGCCAGGATCTCTATCAGGTCGACGAAGTAGTTGCGATCGGTGTAGTAGCTGAACAGGCTCTCGCACAGCTGCCAGGCGCGGTCATCCTGCCCGCTTTCGACCGCGATGCCCACCAACGCCGACAGCGTCTCGCGTTCCGCCTCCAGCTCGTCCAAGGCCCGCTCCGACGCTCGCTCCCCCTCATGCGCCGCAACGACCGTCTCGTACCGCGCGCTGAGCCGCCGCCGCTTCGACAGCACGACGTCCCGCGCCATCACGAAGTCGTGGTAGTACTCGACGGTCCGGCGCAACGCCGACCGCGAATCGTCGCCCGCGGACAGCTTGGCCTTCGCATGCTGGCGCACCAGCGCATGGATGCCGTACCGACCGAGACCGACCGGAACCACGAGGTGGGCCCGGGACAGCGCCCGCAGCAGATCCTCGGTGTCCGCGACCGAATGGCCGAGCAGCGCGGCAGCAGCCTCCAGGGAGAATTCCGTCGCGGGATGGCATCCCAGCATCCGGTAGGCATGCTGCTGATCCGCCGACAACGCCTGGTAACCGAACTCGAAGGCACCGTCGAAGGGCCGTTCCCCGTCCACCTCCAGGCGGCGCAGCAGATCCGGCGCGATCCTGTCCACATAGGACGATATCGAGGACCGGCCGGGCAGCTGCGCGGCTGCCACCTGCAATGCCATCGGATGCCGGCCGCACGCATTGCTCAGCTTCCGCAGCGCGGCCTCTTCCGCCTCCGCGCCGTCGCCGAGCGAACCCGCCAGCAGCGCGATCGCCGCATCCTCCTCGAACGGCGCCAGCCGCATCGGTACGACACCGCCGCCCAGGAACGTGAGCTCGCGGCGGCTGGTGACGAGCACCGCGCTGGTCGGCGACGACGGCAGCAGTGCCCGGACCTGCGCGGCAGTCGCGGCGTCGTCGAGGATCACCAGAATCCGGCGGTGCGCGGTGATCTCGCAGAACGCATCGCCGCGCTCCTCCTCCGTCGCCGGCAGCGCCGCGCCGGTCAGCCCGAGCCGTCCGAGGAACCGGCCCAGCACCTCGCCCGGAGTCCGAGTCTCGGCGGGATTGGATCCGTGCAGTTCACCGAAGAAAATTCCGCCCGAGAACTCGTCGCGCATCCGGTGCGCCCAGCGCAGCGCCGTCAACGACTTGCCGATGCCCATCATGCCGCTGAGCGCCACGACCAATGGTTTTCCGGCGCGCTGCGCGTTGCGCCACAGCCGATCCAGTTCGGTGAGTTCCGCGGTCCGGTTGGTGAAACCGAAGTGGGTGGGGTCCTTCCTGAGCATGTCTGGGCACACCGGCTCCGAGTGGCCGCCCAGGTTCATCACGACGTGATCGGCGCGTCCGACCTGGAGCAGGTTTCCCACCGGAGCGTTGTTGGCGTTGTGCCACTCGTCCATCCCGACCCCCACCGGCGCTGTCGATCCTCCCGCGCGACGATACCGGGTGGTTCCATCGGAGCGTGACAGCTTCGGCACTCGCTGCCAACGAGGATTGGAAACATCTCGGCCGGTGTCGGGATCACCGCACTCAACGCCGCCAGCCGAGGCCTCACCCAGGTGGGAGAACTCCGCACCGCCGAACGGCCGCGCTGGCTCAGCCCTCCACGAGGGACAGTTCGGCGAAGCGGATCGGGAAACCCGCCCCATCCGGGGAGGCGCACATCAGCCCGGCCTCGGCCGGGACCTCCGGCGGGAAGTACGCCACCCGAAGCAGCGTCTTGGGCTCGTCGCCGTCGGCGGCATAGCGGATCGTCGCGGTGTCGCCGGCCCGCTCCAGTTGGAGGGTGATCGACTCGACCGGGCCGCACACCGCCTCCAGCGGCACCACGTTCCAGTCCGAGACCTCGCGGGTCACCACCGCGCTGAGCAGCTGCTCGCCGTCGACGAGCTCGATGCCCGCCTTGATCCAGTTCTGCTCGTCCAGCCGCAGCAGCAGACCGGCCTGGTCGTACTGCTCCCGGTAGTCACCGAAGAACCGGGTCGTCAACGTGAACCGCGGCCCCACCGGGCGCAGCAGCGCATGCCCGCTGTCGCGCACGAAGCCGTAGTGGGTAGTCCGCCAGAAATCCGTGCCGGAGTCGGCGGTCACCGTCAATCCCCCGTAGGACAACCAGTTCACCGGTTGGTTGAGCCACCGCCAACCGTCGAGCCCGAACAGCTTGATGTCCTCGGCCTGCTGCATGCCCACCTGTTTCCACTTGTCCGGCGTGCCCGCCGGTCCGGCCTCATCAGCGGACGACGACGACCGGGCAGGCCGCATGGTGCACCAGCTTCAGCGCCACCGACCCGACCAGCATGCCAGTGAAGGCGCCGTGCCCCTTGTTGCCCACCACCAGCAGATCGGCCTGTTTGGACAGCCCGACCAGCTCGTCGACCACGTGCCCTCGGATGAGCCGGGACCGCAGGTCCACGGCGGGGAAATCCGCCGTGACCGCCGCCATGGCGGCTTCCAGCGCCTCGCGCGCCCGCTGCTCCAGCTCACTGTCCGGGGTCGGCAGACGATATCCGAACTGGATCGGTTGGTGCCAGACCATGATCGCGTGCGCGATCCCGCCGACCTCGCTGATCTGGTTGGCCGCCCAGCGCAGCGCCCGCTCCGACTCCTTCGACCCGTCCACTCCGACTGCGATGGTCTGCGGCATGCCCGGCTCCCTCCGGCGAGGTTTGGGTGATCTCGCCGGGATGGTAGGGCAGCACCATCCGCGTCGCCACCGCCGGAACGGTCGCGTCGCGGAGGTCCGTCAGAGCTGGTTGACGTCGGTGATCCGGATGACCGCGGTGCCCGCCTCATCGGAGGCGGCGAGGTCGACCTCGGCGCTGATGCCCCAGTCGCGGTCCTCGGCCGGGTCGGCGAAGACCTGCCGGACCAGCCAGCGCTCCGGCTCCTCGGTGATCATCAGCAGCGCCGGGCCGCGCGCGTCCGGGCCGGTGCCGATCTCCTCGTGCTGCTCGAAGTACTCCTCCAGCGCGTCCTCCCACGCGTCGGCGTCCCAGCCGCCTTCCGCGTCCAGCGCGCCGAGCTCGTCGTAGCGCCGCCGGGCCGCCAGCTCCACGCGGCGGAACAACGCGTTGCGCACCTGCACCCGGAAGGCCCGCTTGTTCAACGTGATGCGCTCCGGGCCCTCGTCCACCGTCACGGCCGTCGGCTCCGCGCCCGGGTGGCGCAGCTTCTCCCACTCGTCGAGCAGGCTGGAGTCGACCTGCCGGACCAGCTCGCCGAGCCACTCGATGATGTCGGTGAGCTCCTCGGTCTTGGCGTCGTCGGGCACCGTGTGCCGCAGCGCCTTGTAGACGTCGGCCAGGTAGCGCAGCACCAGCCCCTCGGAGCGGGCCAGCCCGTAGAAGTTGACGAACTCGACGAAGTTCATCGCCCGCTCGAACATGTCGCGGGCCACCGACTTCGGCGACAGCTCGTGCTCGCCGACCCACGGGTGCCCCTTGCGGTAAATCTCGTAGGCGGCTTCCAGCAGTTCGGCCAGCGGCTTGGGGTGGGTGATCTCCTCCAGCAACTCCATCCGCTGGTCGTACTCGATGCCGTCGGCCTTCATCTGCGAGACGGCCTCGCCGCGCGCCTTGAACTGCTGCTGCGACAGCACCTGCCGCGGATCGTCCAAAATGGACTCAATGACGGACAGCACGTCCAGCGAGTAGCTCGGCGACCCGGAATCCAGCAGCTCGATGGCGGCGAGCGCGAACGGCGAGAGCGGCTGGTTGAGCGCGAAGTCGAACTGCAGGTCCACGGTCAGCCGCACCCGGCGGCCCTGCTCGTCGGGCTCGTCGAGCTGCTCGACCACCCCGGCGGCCAGCAGCGCGCGGTAGATCGCGATGGCACGCAGGATGTGGCGGCGCTGCGTCGGCCGGTCCTCGTGGTTGTCGGTGAGCAGGTGACGCATCGCGGAGAAGGCATCACGGTGCCGACCGTTGGAGGGCCGGTTGATGACGTTGAGCAGCATCGCGTGGTTGACGGTGAAGCTGGACCGCAGCGGCTCCGGCTCGGCGGACTCCAGCTTCTCGAAGGTCTTCTCGCTCCAGGACACGAAGCCCTCGGGCGCCTTCTTGCGCACCAGCTTGCGCTTCTTCTTCGGGTCGTCACCTGCCTTGGCCAACGCCCGCTCGTTCTCGATCTCGTGCTCGGGCGCCTGCACCACCACGTAACCCGCGGTGTCGTACCCGGCACGGCCGGCGCGACCGGCGATCTGGTGGAACTCCCGCGCCTTGAGGTGCCGGGTACGAACCCCGTCGTACTTGGTCAGCCCGGTGATCAGCACGGTGCGGATCGGCACGTTGATGCCCACCCCTAGGGTGTCGGTGCCGCAGATGACCTTGAGCAGCCCGGCCTGCGCGAGCTGCTCCACCAGCCGCCGGTACTTCGGCAGCATCCCAGCGTGGTGCACCCCGATGCCGTGCCGCACCAGCCGCGACAGGGTCTTGCCGAACCCGGCGGTGAAGCGGAAGTCACCGATCGCCTCGGCGATCTCGTCGCGCTGCTCGCGGTTGGCGACCTTGACGCTCATCAGCGCCTGCGCCTGCTCCAGCGCCGAAGCCTGGTTGAAGTACACGACGTAGACCGGGGCCTGCTGACCGGTCAGCAGCTCCTCGATCGTCTCGTGCAGCGGCGTCTTGGCGTAGCGGAAGGTCAGCGGGATCGGCCGCTCCGCCGAGGTGACCACGGCGGTCTCCCGACCGGTGCGCCGGGTCAGGTCCTCCTGGAAGAACGTGACGTCGCCGAGCGTCGCCGACATCAGCACGAACTGGGTGCGCGGCAGCTCCAGCAGCGGCACCTGCCACGCCCAGCCGCGGTCGGGCTCGGAGTAGAAGTGGAACTCGTCCATCACGACTTGGTCCACGTCGGCGCGGTCGCCGTCGCGCAGGGCTATGTTGGCCAGGATTTCGGCGGTGCAGCAGATGATCGGGGCGTCGGCGTTGACGCTGCTGTCGCCGGTCATCATGCCGACGTTCTCGGCGCCGAAGGTGTCCACCAGCGAGAAGAACTTCTCCGACACCAGCGCCTTGATCGGTGCGGTGTAGAAGCTGCGCTGGCCGGCGGCCAGCGCGGTGAAGTGCGCCCCGGTGGCCACCAGGCTCTTGCCGGAGCCGGTCGGCGTGCTCAGGATCAGGTTCGCCCCGGTCACGACCTCCATCAGCGCTTCTTCCTGCGCCGGGTAGAGCTCGATGCCCTGGTCGGTGGTCCAGGACACGAACGCGTCGAGCACCGCATCGGAGTCCGGGGAGTCGGTCGAGAGGGCTGGGAGCAGGTCGGTGAGCTTCATCGTGCCCTCCATCGTCCCTGCTCAACTCCGGCCGAATCGACCGGGGTGGCCGATGCGGGCTGGAGGAGGCGAGGGCGCAACCGTGGATCACCGCCCGATCGGATCGCAGCAGTCGACCGCGAACTCAAGCAGCGCCAAGAACGCGAGCATCGGCCGCGTCTTCGTGGGCACGCCGGTTTGCACGCTGGTGTTGGGCACCGTCAATCGGGGACCATGGGGCACGCGCGGGAGGAGGGATGTCATGACGAGCCGGAACGTGCGTTTCGTCGGCGGGCCGCTGGACGGCCGGATCCAGGATCTCCGCGACTCCGAGGCGGTCGCGGGACGGCTGCTGCGGCACATCCACCTGCACGACGGCCCGAAGATCGAAACCCACTACGAACTCCACTACACCCCGGAATCCGGCTGGGTATACCACCTCTGCGGCCGCTCGCGACAGTAACAGAGGGTGGCCGATCGACTACTTGTACCGACTGTACAATTCGTGCATGAGCGTCGAAACTGTACACATGGACGACAGCGCCGCCATTGAAGTCAATGTCTCGTCTGCCCGCGCCCACCTGCCGAGCTACATCGAGCTGGCGAGCGAGGGCCAGTACGTGTACCTGACCCATCGAGGCAAGCGGGTTGCCGCACTCGTGGCAGCGGACGTCGCCGAGCACTGGGAAGCCGAAGAAGACGCACACTGGGCGCGCCGCGTCGCCGAAGCAGAGGAGTCCGGCACGGTTTCCTGGGAAGCTGCGATCGTCGCGCTGGAGCGGGATCGGTGACCTACCAGATCGAGATCACCCGCGACGCTCTGAAAACCCTGGCCAAGCTTGACAAGCCGATCCGGCGACGGCTACAGATCGCGATCGACCAGCTCGCCGACGATCCACGGCCCGCCGGAGCCATCGCGCTCAAGGGAGTCTCCGGTTACCTGCGGATCCGAGTCGCCGACTACCGGGTGATCTACCGCGTCGAAGACGGGCGTCTCGTCGTCGTGGTGGTCGCGGTCGGCCACCGCCGCGAGATTTTCCAGCGCTGACAACCGCCCCCCTCGCACCGAGGTAGCGCACGGGTCAGGTGATCGACGAAGAGCACGCCGGACCGGCGGAGTCCCACCGCAGAACGGGGCTAAGTGAATCGCCGATAGGCCCCTCAGCGATGTGAGTTCCGGATCACAGATGGTTCCAGAAACGGCCGCTCGGCTTACCATCACGTTCATGGTGGCGCACTCGACGACGAGCGGCGGCGGGCTGGACCTCTCCTCGGCCGGGCCCGTGGACCGCGAGCAGTGGCGGACTCAGGTCAAGAAAGTGCTCCAGCGGTCCGGGCTGATCGGCGAGCAGGCTCCCGCCGGACCGGTGGAGGACGTGCTGGCCTCGACGACCTACGACGGCATAGTTGTGCACCCGCTGTACACCGAAGCCCCGCTGGCGGCCGGTGTACCGGGGCTGGCGCCGTTCGTGCGCGGCAGCCGCCCGCAGGGCAGCGTCGCCGAAGGCTGGGACGTGCGCCAGCGGCACGAGAACCCGGACGCCGCCGAGACGAACCGCGCGATCCTGGCGGACCTCTACAACGGGGTGTCGTCGCTGTGGCTGCGGCTCGGAGCCGGCGGGCTGGCGGTCGACGACCTCGCCGACGCGCTTAACGGCGTCCACCTGGACATGATCGGCATGACCCTCGACGCGGGCGCTGATTTCGGTGCAGCGGCGGACGCCTTCCTGGCGCTGGCCGCCGAGCAGGACCTGCCCGCCACCGCACTGCGCGGCAACCTCGGCGCCGACCCGCTGGGCGTGCAGGCCAGGACCGGCCGCCCTGGCGACCGGGACGCTGCGGTGTCGCTCGCCCGCCGCTGCGCTGCGGAGTTCCCGGGTCTGAAGGCGCTGGTCGTGGACGGGTTGCCGTACCACGACGCGGGCGGTTCGGACGCGCAGGAGCTCGGCTGCTCGCTCGCGTTGGCCACGACCTACCTGCGGTGGCTGACCGAGGCCGGGCTGGACGTCGACGCCGCCGCCGGGCTGCTGGAGTTCCGCTTCGCCACCACCGCCGACCAGTTCCTGAGCATCGCCAAGCTGCGCGCCGCGCGGCGCCTGTGGGAGCAGGTGACCCGGTTCAGCGGTGCGTCGGAGCCGGCGCGGGCGCAGGTGCAGCACGCCGTGACGTCGGCGGCCATGCTGACCAGGCGCGACCCGTGGGTGAACATGCTGCGCACCACGATCGCCACGTTCGCCGCCGGGGTGGGCGGCGCGCAGGCGGTGACCGCGCTGCCGTTCGACGCCGCGATCGGCCTGCCGGAGGACTTCGCCCGCCGCATCGCGCGCAACACCCAGGCGCTGCTGCTGGAGGAGTCGCACCTGGCGCAGGTGATCGACCCAGCGGGCGGGTCCTGGTATGTCGAGTCGCTGACCGAGGAGCTGGCGCAGGTCGCCTGGCGGTGGTTCCAGGAGATCGAGGCGGCGGGCGGGCTGCCCGCCGCGCTGGAGTCCGGCCTGGTCGCCGACCGGCTCGCGGCCACCTGGCAAGAGCGCCGCGCCGCGATCGCGCACCGCGAGGACGCGATCACCGGCGTCAGCGAATTCCCGAACCTGGACGAGCCGCGGCTGGAACGGGAACCCGCGCCGGAACAGCCTTCTGGCGGCCTGCCGGTGCACCACTACGCAGAAGACTTCGAGCGGCTGCGCGACGCCGCCGACGCGCATCTGGAAGCCACCGGCCAACGCCCTGCGGTGTTCCTCGCAACGCTCGGCTCGCTCGCCGCGCACAACGCGCGCGCCTCGTTCGCGCGGAACCTGTTCGCAGCGGGCGGTATCGAATGCACGGACGCCGGCGCGACCGAGTCCACACAGGACGTTATCGCGGCCTACACCGGAGCGCCGGTGGTGTGCCTCTGCTCCAGCGACAAGGTTTACGCCGAACGCGCCGCGGAAACCGCTGCGGCGCTCAAGCAGGCCGGGGCGAAGCACGTGCTGCTGGCCGGAAAGCCGAGCGATCCGGCACCGGAAGGCGTCGACGGGTTCGCCTTCGCCGGATGCGATGCACTGGCCGCCCTGACCGACGTCCAGAAGCTGTTGCCCCTCAGGCCCGATACGGGAGTGGGACGATGACGCAAATCCCGAACTTCGCCGGCATCCCGCTGGAGGCCCCGACCGCCGCGGCCCCCGAGCGGTGGCAGCAGGAGCTGCGCTCCGCCACCGGAAAGGACTCCGACGCCTTGGTCTGGGAAGCACCGGAGGGCATCGGGATCAAGCCGCTGTACACCTCGGTCGACGTCGCGGGGCTCGACTTCCCGCACACCTACCCGGGTTTGGCGCCGTTCCTGCGCGGGCCATACCCGACGATGTACGTCAACCAGCCATGGACGGTGCGGCAGTACGCCGGGTTCTCCACCGCCGAGGAGTCCAACGCCTTCTATCGCCGCAACCTGGCCGCCGGCCAGAAGGGCCTGTCGGTGGCGTTCGACCTCGCCACCCACCGCGGCTACGACTCCGACCACCCGCGCGTGGCCGGCGACGTCGGCATGGCCGGGGTGGCCATCGACTCGATCTTCGACATGCGGCAGCTCTTCGACGGCATCCCGCTGGACAAGATGAGCGTGTCGATGACCATGAACGGCGCGGTGCTGCCGGTGATGGCGCTCTACATCGTCGCCGCCGAGGAGCAGGGCGTCGCGCCGGAGAAGCTGGCCGGGACCATCCAGAACGACATCCTCAAGGAGTTCATGGTCCGCAACACCTACATCTACCCGCCGCAGCCGTCGATGCGGATCATCTCCGACATCTTCGCCTACACCTCGCAGCGGATGCCGAAGTTCAACTCCATCTCGATCTCCGGCTACCACATCCAGGAGGCTGGGGCGACCGCCGACCTGGAGCTGGCCTACACCCTGGCCGACGGCATCGAATACCTGCGCGCCGGGCGGCAGGCCGGGCTGGACATCGACGCCTTCGCACCCCGGCTGTCGTTCTTCTGGGGCATCGGGATGAACTTCGCGATGGAGGTCGCGAAGCTGCGCGCGGCCCGGCTGCTGTGGTCGAAGCTGGTGTCGGCCTTCGAGCCGCAAAACCCGAAATCTCTGTCGCTGCGCACCCATTCGCAGACCTCCGGCTGGTCGCTGACCGCCCAGGACGTCTACAACAACGTGGTGCGCACCTGCGTGGAAGCGATGGCCGCCACCCAGGGCCACACGCAGTCGCTGCACACCAACGCGCTCGACGAAGCGCTGGCGCTGCCCACCGACTTCTCCGCGCGCATCGCCCGCAACACGCAGCTGGTGCTGCAGCAGGAATCCGGCACCACGCGGGTGATCGACCCGTGGGGCGGCAGCTACTACCTGGAGCGCCTCACCGCGGACCTCGCCGAGCGCGCCTGGGCGCACATCACCGAGGTCGAGGACGCCGGGGGCATGGCGCAGGCCATCGACGCCGGAATCCCCAAGCTGCGCATCGAGGAGGCCGCCGCCCGCACCCAGGCCCGCATCGACTCCGGGCGACAGCCGCTGATCGGCGTCAACAAGTACCGCTACGACGGCGACGAACAGATCGACGTGCTGAAGGTCGACAACGCCGGGGTCCGCGCGCAGCAGCTGGAGAAACTTCGGCGGCTGCGGGCAGAACGCGACAGCGAGGCCTGCGAGAACGCGCTGCGCCGGCTCACCGCCGCGGCCGAGGCGTCGATGTCGGACGAGCGGCCCGACGACCTGGCACACAACCTGCTGACGCTGGCCGTGGACGCGGCGCGGGAGAAGGCGACCGTCGGGGAGATCTCCGATGCGCTGGAGAAGGTCTTCGGCCGCCACTCCGGTCAGATCCGTACGATCACCGGCGTGTACCGGGAGGAATCGGGGCCGTCGGAGCAGCTGGAGGCGGCCCGCCAGCAGGTGGAGGACTTCGCCGAGGCAGAGGGCCGCCGCCCGCGCATCCTCGTCGCGAAGATGGGCCAAGACGGCCACGACCGCGGTCAGAAGGTGATCGCGACCGCGTTCGCCGACCTCGGCTTCGACGTAGATGTGGGCCCGCTGTTCCAGACCCCAGCCGAGGTGGCCCGCCAGGCCGCCGAGTCCGACGTGCACATCGTCGGCGTCTCCAGCCTCGCCGCCGGGCACCTCACCCTGGTGCCCGCGCTGCGCGAAGAGCTGCGGGAACTGGGCCGCGACGACATCATGATCGTCGTCGGCGGGGTCATCCCGCCGGCCGACTTCGACGCTCTCCGGCAGTCCGGTGCCAGCGCGATCTTCCCGCCGGGCACTGTGATCGCCGACGCCGCGCTGGGCCTGCTCGCTGAACTCCGCACCCAACTCGAACACTGATCATGCCGCGAACGATCGACGTCCAGGACTACGCCAAAGGCGTGCTCGCCGGTTCCCGCACCAAGCTGGCGCAGGCGATCACGCTGGTCGAGTCGACCCGCAAGGACCACCGGGCGCTGGCCCAGGAGCTGCTCGTCGAGCTGCTGCCGCACAGCGGCGGCGCGCACCGGGTCGGCATCACGGGCGTGCCCGGCGTCGGCAAGTCGACGTTCATCGAGTCGCTGGGATCGATGCTGACCGCGGCGGGGCACCGCGTCGCGGTGCTGGCGGTCGACCCGTCCTCGACCCGAAGCGGCGGCAGCATCCTCGGCGACAAGACCCGGATGGGCCGGCTGGCCAGCGACCCGGCGGCGTTCGTGCGGCCGTCGCCGTCGGCGGGCACGCTCGGCGGCGTCGCGCGCGCGACGCGCGAGACGATCGTGCTGATGGAGGCGGCCGGTTACGACGTCGTGCTGGTCGAAACGGTCGGTGTCGGCCAGTCCGAGGTGGCCGTGGCGGGCATGGTGGACTGCTTCCTGCTGCTCACCCTGGCCCGCACCGGCGACCAGCTGCAGGGCATCAAGAAGGGCGTGCTGGAGCTGGCGGACATCATCGCCGTCAACAAGGCCGACGGCGATCACGCCGCCGAAGCCCGCAAGGCCGCCCGCGAACTCCGCAGCGCCCTGCGCCTGCTCACCCCGGTCAGCGCGACCTGGACACCGCCGGTGCTGACCTGCAGCGGCCTGCAGGAGCTCGGCCTGGACACGTTGTGGGAACAGATCGAGCAGCACCGGGCGGCGCTGACCGAGACCGGCGAGCTGGCGGAGAAGCGCAGCCGCCAGCAGGTCGAGTGGACCTGGGCGCTGGTCCGCGACCAGCTGATGTCGGAGCTCACCCACCACCCCGGGGTGCGCGCGATCGTCGGCGAGGTGGAAACCCAGGTGCGGGCGGGGGAACTCACCGCCAGCCTCGCGGCGGAGCGGCTGCTCGACGTCTTCCGGAAATCCTGACGCAACCTAGACCCAGGAGAACCATGCGGATCAGCGTTGACCCGAGCTCCGACGTGCCGCCCTTCGAACAGGTGCGGTCGACCCTCGCCCAGCAGATCAACAGCGGCGAACTACCGGTGGGCACCAAGCTCCCGACGGTCCGGGCGCTGGCGGCAGACCTGGGCATCGCGGCGAACACGGCGGCGAAGGCCTACCGCGAGCTGGAACAGGCGGGCCTGCTCGAAACCCGGGGCCGCGCAGGCACTTTCGTCAGCGACGCGGGCGACCAAGCAGCGGCGCGAGCGGCCGAAGCAGCGGCGACCTACGCCCAGATCACCCACGCGTTGGGCATCCAGGCCAACGCAGCCCTAGCGATCGTGAAAGCAGCCCTCAACGCGTGATCTGTTCCGGGTGAAGGCCACCGTTTGGAGCCTTGCCGCCACGATGCGCCACAAAAGCCGCGTATACCCGCGTTCCGCGACGCTTGCGTCGAAGACATATTGCCACGATTACGACGGCTGGCACCTTGGTGGTTGGTCATGTCTCCGACCGTTGCCACTTCGATCGGCGCCTTGGCGTGGGCTCTGATCGTCCCGCCGCTGTTCGTGGCCTGGTGCCGCGCCAGCCGCCCAAGAAAGCCCCGGAGGTGACTGGATTGGGACTTGGAGCATGGCGGCCACACATGGCGCGCCGACCATGCGAGACGCGCCAGCGGCAAATCGAGCGGCTTTCGCGATCCTGCTACCACTGCGGCATCGAGATCCACGACCGGGAACGGTTGAATGCACATGAGAACGCGCACACCGAAAGGCAAGCACCGAACCGGCGGGCGGTGTCGTGAGCCCAGACAGCAACGCATGGCCTGCCGTCCGCGGCCACCTCGACGAACCGACGCGACCGCGATTCATGCTTCTGGGGATCCCGCCGCTGCCACTGATCACAAAAACACCGACGTTAGACCGATTGCAGAGCTCCACAGGGGGTCCAGCGCTCCGACGACGACTTCGATGAGTTTTAGGGAGTGATGCAGAAACGGACGAGCGAACAAGGCAGTAACGCGGGTCCAGCTGCGCAGTGCATATAGAGGTCAGCCGGTAGGACGTCGTTGGCAATTGCAACGGCGCTCGGCTTGGCATGTCCGAAACCACCTCCCATGGCAGGGGCGTGGCCGATAGCATCGCCCTCGTTGATCGACAGGCCAGGGGAGAGGCGGCTGTGACTCAAGGCGGTTTCCAAGCGGCGGCGGAGGGACTTCAAGCCGTCCGGCAGCAGACGCAGTGGGTCAACCAGCAAGTTTCAGGGGGAAGGCTCGCCTTGGACCCCGTAGTGGCGGAGAAGGCCGCGAAGCGCTGTGAGGAAGAGATCCGCGAGCTGGCGAAGCTGGTGCGAAATGCCCAGCAGATCAGCCGCGTCCAGGGCTTGGGGAACTATCCAGATGGGCAACAGCTGGCCAAGCGTTTTGAAGACAAGGCGAATGCGCCCGGTGCTGGCGCGATCGAGCTGATCCGCATGATGCAGGAAGAGCTCCAGGCACAGGCGGATGCGTTCCGGGCTGCGGCGAAGGACTACCGTTCGACCGACGATCAGATCGCCCAGGACTTGCAGCGAGGTATCCAGTGACCCGACTTTCCCGCTCGTTGATTTCGGCCGTCGCAGGCGTGGCGCTGCTCGGCCTTGCCGCCTGCTCTGCGGGCGGGACTCCGCATAACGGCGACGCGAGTCAGGAAGCCCCCACGACCCAGCCCGAGGCATCCGGCTTGAAAAACTTCGACCCTTGTGCGTTTCTCACTCCCCAGGACTTGAGCGGAGCCGGTGTCAGCGGGCCGGGCGAGAAGGTCGAGGAAATCAAGTCTGAACCAGGCTGTTCTTACGAAGGCGAGAAGATCCTTCTTACGCTGTACAAAAACGCGGAGCAGACCGTCGACAAGTACGAAACCAGTGGCCATTGGGACAAGTACGAGCAGTTCAACATCAACGGCCGGAAAGCTGCGCGTGGCGTCGAAGCAGGTGCCAGCAACCAGGGCGGTTGCTCAGTCGTGGTTGACGCAGGTGGCGGCGTCGTTCTCTTCACGGTGACTGGAATCATGGCGAATTCGGTCGCAGATCCGTGCGGTGAGGCTGAGAAGGCGGCGAGCAAGGCCGAATCGCGGCTTCCCAAGTAAGGGCTTCCGTACGGAGGACACCTTCGCGCTAGAGCACGCAGCAACGCATGAACGGTCCGTCTCGCCCACGGCCCCGTAACGTCACTTGCACGGCTGATCTGCCAGCCGCTCGCAGTGCGTGCCGACCGTAGGCTTCGGCTTCGAGCTCCAGCTGTGGCTCCCCCGCAACTCTTGCTCACAACTGCCACCCGCCGGTTGCACCTGCCTGCTCCGCGCGACCACCGGTTGCCACGACATCACCGCTCGGGCGGCGCTGGGATGCAGGCAGGCCAGAACCACCCGAATCACCCACCCCGCTGATCAGGTAGACGTAGTGCGCAGACTCCCGGATTTATCCGTGGGGTTAGCACGTCAAGTGCGATCCTGACGTGCCCAGCGGTAATCCTGCCAAC
>NZ_JBSFLZ010000129.1:0-19847 GCF_053599315.1 Saccharopolyspora sp. NPDC000995 | reverse complement strand
ACAGTTTGACCTGGGATCAGGGCAAAGAAATGGCCCGGCACGCAGACTTCACCATCCGCAGCGGGATGCCTGTCTACTTCTGCGACCCTCACTCGCCGTGGCAACGCGGAAGCAACGAAAACACCAACGGACTGCTTCGTCAGTACTTCCCGAAGGGCACCGACTTGTCCTTGCATACTCAGGACGAACTTGATAAAGTAGCCGCGCAGCTAAATGGCAGGCCGCGTGAGACGTTGAAGTGGCGCAAGCCAATCGAAGTCTTCAACGATCTACTAGCGAGCCACATGTCGCCATGATCACTTGATTCCGCCGGGTGATTTTCGGCAACAATGTCGGCATGGCGCCGTGAAATCGAGTCATGCCAAAATTCGCCTTGAGCAGTCGTGGTTGGTTGACAACTCGTCGGATCAGCGGCGCTACCCTTTCACGTCACCGCCTGAGGTTCCGTCATGAGACTTCTGACCAAGCCGATCCAACTCCGTTTTCTAGGGAGTTAGCCCGCTTGCGGAAGCAGCGGATCGACTAGCCGGAAACCAACTGCTGCGACAGGGCATCAACCACAAGGCGTGACCTTTCAAATAAACGCGGCCAAGATCCAAGTGAGACGCGCTCAGCGGCTGGTATTGCAGTAGTCAGCGAGATCGCACGAATGCAGCCACGATTTGAGACGACTTCATAGCACATCGGGCAACCTCACCCACTCATCAGATCAACCACCAATCACTACTGGACACACAGGAGACCGTTCATGGTACCTCCGATTAGTGCGCGTGCGGGACGGGCGAATGCCGGCTTCCGCGTCGACGCAGACAGCACCTTTCTGGACTACGGCGTAAGCACCGCTGCCAGGCTCCTGAATGCAGCAGGGATGGATGCGGCGACCGGCGAAAGAGTGCTACGCGACATGATCAAGCCTTGGGGTGCATGTCCGATCGGCCGTCAGCCGAGCTGGTACTCCGATGTATGTGCCGATGGCTCTCCACTCGAATTCTCGGCCGGCTTCACAGATTCTGGTGTCGGTGAGGTCCGGGTATTGGCTGAAGCGATTCCGGCGATACCGGACCCAGTCACGGCTCAAATGGCGGCTCGGAAACTCACCCAAGTCCTGACGGAGAACCACGGTGCGGCGGCCGATAGACTCAATGCGGTAGCCGATCTATTTCTGCCGGAGAGGCCCTCTCCGGACTTCGCTATGATGCACGGGGTCATATTCAAAAAGGACAAGGCCCCCGAATTTAAGATCTATCTCAATCCGACAGTCGATGGCACGATGACCGCGTCTGAACGGGTTCGTTCGGCACTCGCCCGCTTAGGTCTGTCCCAAGCGTGGGCAGCTATCACTGACTACGCTCGGCGGGGATTTGACCTCGATCGGATAGTGTACTTCGGCCTCGACCTCAGCCACGAGCCCGGTGCCAGGATCAAGGTCTATTTTCGCCACTACGACATTACGTCGACCGAGCTGGACACGGCGATGGCTGCCGTCCAATCCCATCAGCCTGGAGCACTGGAACCGTTCTGCCGCAAATTGACCGGATTAGACGGAAGATTTTCGATCCAGCCTCTGGTTAGCTGCTTGACATTTACTAGTACGACCTGCCTCCCGGTGGCCGCGACAGCCTACGTGCCGCTGTGGACCTATGCGGACAATGATCAAGAGATCCACGACCGCGTTCGGCAAACTATGCTAGACGCCAGCCTACCGGCCGATCGTTACTCCTCCCTTCTGCACGAGATTGCCCGGCGCCCGCTGGACGAGGGCTGTGGCATCCACACCTACGCGTCACTTCTCACCCATCGCGCCAGTTATCGCATGGTCCTGTACTGGTCAGCTGAACTCTACGATCGGCGCCCGTCGCCACGCTACCAAGACAGGTGATCACGATGACAAACCCAACGGTCGACTCCCTGTTTGCGGACGCGAAAGTGAATCAAGAAGCACTTCGTCGCCGGTCGATGACCCGATGGGGCGCCAATCAACCAGATGTTATCCCGCTTACTGCGGCCGAGTCGGATTTTCCGGCTCCGCAGGTGGTGATTGACGCGATAACTGCTTTTCTCGAGGATGGTTATCTGCCATACACTCCACCCGATGGAATGCTTGAACTACGGGACCTGGTGGCGGTCGTCTCCGGCACACGTTATGGCATACGCGCAGAACCGGAGCAGGTTGTCGTAACCGCAGGTACGGCCGCGGCCATCTGGATCGCGACGCAGGCGCTGTGTCAGGCAGGCGACGAGTGCATCATCCTGGATCCCGTCGACCTGTTATTCGGGCAAGCCGTTGACGCCGCCGGAGCACGACGTGTGTACTGGCCCGTCGACAAGGTCACCGGACATCTCGATCCTGAGCAGCTCGAATCTCTGATAACACCACGGACCGCGCTTATTCTGCTATGTAACCCGCACAACCCGTTGGGCGTGTCTTTCCCCAGCGCAACTATGCACGCGATAGGGGAGATCGCAGCAAGGTATCGCATCCCAATCGTCTGCGACGAGGTATGGAATGAAATCGTCTACGAGCCGGCCCGGCACGTCAGTCTTTCCAGTATAAACACCGATCCTGCACTGCAAGTCTACACTTTAATCGGCCCGTCGAAGACATTTTCCCTGCCGGGGCTGCGAATCGGGTTCATCATTGCGCCTGACGCTACTGCCGCTCATCGTCTGCAGGCAACTACCCATCGGCTTGGCGCATCTCATTCTGTTACGCCACTAGCTCAACTAGCTACCATAGCGGCACTTCAGCACGGATGGCCTTGGAGGGACGCTTTCTTGCGTCACCTGCGACGAATGCGCGATCATTGCGTGGGACGGCTGAATTCTATTCCAGGAATTTCTTGTAGATCCCCTGACTCCACTTACGTCCTATTTCCCGACATCAGTGCATACGGGCTCTCTAGTAAGCAATTTGCCGACGCACTGCTGCAAACAGCACGTGTGGCGACCGTGCCCGGCACGGCAGAATGGTTCGGTCCGGGCGCCGAAGGAAATTTTCGTATCAGTTTCGCGACGTCCTACTCTGTCATCGATCAGGCGTTGGATCGAATCGAGCAGTTCGATGCTGGAGCGGCTCGCCGTTCGTCTTTGACATGAGCGACCTCGTGGCGAGGTTGTTGGGATTATCACAGCACTCAGCGTGATAATCCCGACAAACAGCAGACAGGCGAGGTCCTCGCGTCAGAGTTCGGGCATAAGCCCCAACTGTGTCAGAATATCCAGCTGGTCATAGTACAAACGCTGGGATGAAATGAGACCTTCCGTCACGAGAAATACTTCAGCGTAAGACAATTCGAAAACCTTGCCAGTTGGTGCGATTACCTGCCCGTTCGCGGAGACTAGATCGCCGGTATGCGTACCGCGGAAGATTCCTTCGTGAACTACGACCGAGCCTGCGACGTATTCACTGGTGATTTCAATACTGTTGTCTGGAGCTGCGCTGACCCAAATGTACATGAATTGCTTGATACTGTCCCGACCCCGCGCTTCTGTGCCACCTGGGGTGATAATCACGCCATCATCGCTGTAGCACTGTACATACGTTTCAACGTCATTTGATCGCCATGCCTGCATATTTCGATCAACGATTTCCTTAGGGTTGACCACGGAATTGCCTCCACTTATCTAATTTGCGCCAGCTATGGGTCTGACTCTAGGTTTCTTACGCTCAAACGAGCGACAGTAATCCCGGATGCAGAATGGCGTCCGAGTCGGGACTATATTGTAGCGGATATTCCGGGCGATGGATAGAGGGAAGGTGATGAGTGGCACGTGGGAAGCCTGCAGGAGTCCTATGCAGTGGACTCTATCAGACGTAGATCCGGTTGCCCAAAAAATGGCTCATTGAGCGCTGAGATGCTCAGGGATCAGGGCTCCCTGGGTATCTCAGCGTCCGATCACACTTGCCAACTGTCCATCACTACGCACAGCGACAAAGGCGGACACATATCGTGATCGTTTGATTATAGTTCCCACCTGTTGACTCTCGAAGAGTCTCAAAATTTCAGACCTTGGCCTTGCATGTGCGGAAGTAGCTCATCTAGTCTTATGTCATAGCTGCACGCGAGAACGGATGTCTCATGGACAAAATTGAGTTAGAATACCCACTGCCGCGTCTGTCTCCGTTGATTCCGCCGCTGGCGTACTCGAAACTACGCGATGAACCGCCTCGAATGGTCACGCTCAACACGAGCGGGCAACAAGTGTGGCTGATAACAAAATATGACGACGTGCGTGCGGTGCTTACCGATCGGCGCATGAGTTCCGATCACACGACCCCGAACTATCCGCGGCTGCTCCCGGTGCCGCCGATCCCTGGGATGATGTCCTTCCTGCGGATGGATGATCCGGATCATGCTCGTCTGCGTCGTCTGCTCTCCCCGGAATTTTCCGGTAAACGGGTCAATAATCTGCGCCCAGTCATCCAGGCTACTGTGGACAGGCTATTGGATGAAATGGAAAAAAGCCCGGCACCGGTGGACCTTGTCGACGCTGTCTCGCTGCCTATGCCGTCCTTGGTTATCTGTCAACTACTCGGCGTGCCCTTCGAAGACCATGACTTTTTTCAGGAGACCAGCAGCACTATAGTCTCTGCTGTCGCCGGTCCCGAAAAAGGTGCCACCGCACTCGAGGAAATGGGCGCGTATCTCGACGACCTTGTCAGTCGACGGGAGAAAGATCCGACCGATGATTTGCTCGGTCGTCTGGCTGCTCACGTCAAAAATGATGAACTCACTCACGACGAACTTGTCTCAATGATGCGGTTGTTGCTGATCGCGGGGCATGAGACCGTTGCCGGAGCTTTCAGCCTGAGTGTCTTCGCCCTTCTACAAGATGCCGACCAGCTGGCTATGCTAAAAGAAGATCCCAGCCTATTTAAGCCTGCTGTCGACGAGCTTCTGCGTTTCTTTACGGTTATTCAGGGTGACGGTCGAGTTGCCTCGGAAGATGTCGAGGTGGGTGGACAACTGATCTCCAAAGGGGACTCGGTAATATTCAGCCTGATGTCTGCCAATCATGACGAAAGCGTTTTCCCCGACGCGGCTACGATTGATTTACATCGTGACGCGCGGAGACATTTCGCATTCGGCCTCGGTGTTCATCAATGTATCGGCCAAGCGCTAGCCAGAGTTGAGTTGGAAATAGCTTTGGCAAGCCTATTCCGTCGTTTTCCCACATTGCGACTTGCGACCGAAATCGCGAATATTCCGTTTCGTAGCGACATGCTCGTCTATGGCGCGTACGAAATGCCGGTGACATGGTAGCTTGATTCAAGGGTGATGAAATGAAGATAAACGTTGATCGTAACCTTTGTTATGGCACCGGCAGGTGCGTGGAAACTTTGCCAGAAGTTTTCGATCAGGATCCACGCGATGGACTGGTGGTTTTACTTGTTGACAGCCCACAGGCGGTTGATGGCGATGACGTGCGTTTTGCTGCCCAATTCTGCCCTTCAGGTTGTATCTCGATAGAGAATGATGACCAGGTTTAATCAATAATTGTTCGACCTATCGAATTGGAATGGGCATCATGATCGGTGCTGCTCGTAGTGCCACTATTGTCGGCGCTGGCCAGGGAGGGCTTCACCTGGCGTATGGGTTAATGGCCAGCGGTTGGAAGGTTCGGCTCATCGCCGATCGCACCCCTAGCCAGTATATGAAGCTTGGCGCTTTATCCGGTCACATGCTACAACAACGTTCGATTGCCAAGGAGCGAGCCGCAGGTATCGATGTATATGATTCGTTGACCAGCAACTCAGCGTGCGGGGTGGACTTCGCCCTAAGTGCCAACGGCGTCGACATAGATATGCACTTCCAAGGCGACTTCGAGGCACCGGCCATAGCAGTGGACACGCGCTTGAAATGTTCACGCGCCCTGGAGACATTCATCCGTCGCAAGGGCAACGTGGTCTACCACTCCGCCAGCGTGAGGGACTTGGAAGAGTGGGCCGAGCAGGGCGATGCGGTGTTCGTCGCAACAGGTAGGGGAGCTCTGTCCGGTCTATTTGAACTGGACGAGGCTCGCACCGTCTACGAGAAGCCGCAACGAGAACTGCTGTTGCTTCTTGTTCGTGGAATACAGGTTCCCAGCGAGGAGAACGTCGGCCGTATCAAGTTCTGT
The DNA here is from genome assembly GCF_053599315.1 of Saccharopolyspora sp. NPDC000995. Classification (NCBI taxonomy): domain Bacteria; kingdom Bacillati; phylum Actinomycetota; class Actinomycetes; order Pseudonocardiales; family Pseudonocardiaceae; genus Saccharopolyspora; species Saccharopolyspora sp. NPDC000995. The sequence continues at coordinate 13,727 of NZ_JBSFLZ010000129.1, read as the reverse complement.
TTCAACCCCGAACACGGCGAACTCTTCTATGGCCCGCAGGTCCATTTAACCAACACGCCGGTATACCAGGTGCTCATCGAGGCTCGTCCCGGCGGCGCGATGGACCGCTTCGCCGGGATCAGCGACGGAGAGCAGGCATTGAAGGTTGCTCAGTCGCTTTTTGGCGACTTCGCAGGTTGGGAGGCCGACAATGTCAGCGGCATGCGACTAGCTGATCCGAAGGCATGGCTGCGCGGAGCGGTGCGACCGCTCGTCCGTAAACCGGTCGCGACGCTGCCCAGCGGTCGGCCTGTCTTTGGAATCGGTGACGTGCTCATGGTTTTAGATCCTGCTGCGGGACAAGGAGGTAACGCCGCTGCCTGGGGGATCGACGACTTACTCAAGGGCCTGCGCGAACTGGATGACCCAGTAGTACGGCGGGATTGGTACGAGGACCGATTCGAACAGTTCTGGGAGCGCGAGGGGAGACATTTCTCGACGTTCTCGAACATGCTCATCGAGCCTCCGAACGAAGCAATTCAGACCCTATTTGAAGCGTCGTTGCGGTCCCGCGCGGTCGCGGACCGCTTGGTCTCGACCTTCGCGCATCCCAAGGTCCTGATGTCCTACGCTGACTCCGTCGAATCGGCCCAGCGTTTCGCTCGCGAAGCCGAACAGGGTGTTCGTCTGCAACCGCCTTTGTCGTCCTCGTGAAATGCCACCAGGCTGCTTAGAATTCCTAACAAAGGATTTTGATGTGTCGGTAGCAGATGATGCAGGTGGCCAGGCGGAGGAGCGCCTCGTGGGTGTCGTCGCGGCGCTCCCAGCGGATCCGCAGGCGTCGCATGCCGTGGTACCGCGCTATCGTGCGTTCGACGACCCACCTGATCGCACCGAGGCCGAAGCCGTGATCGGTTCCGCGCTCGGCGATATTCGGTTCGATTCCCTTGGCGCGCAACTCGCCCGGTATTGGTCGGAGTCGTAGGCGCGGTCGCCATAAAGCTCGTCGGGCCGGCAGGCGCGGGCGCCCGCGCCTGCCCCGCACCGGCGGGACCGCCTCGACCAGCGGGAGGAGTTGGGTGGCGTCATTTACCGCCGGTAAGGCTGAATTCCTTTGGGATGCCGCCGCCCTCGGTGATCACATGGTGTTTGGAGCCCGGCCGGCCGACCACTGGCACCTCGGCGTCATAGACAGTTCACATCGGGGCAGGGCTTTAGTTCGGCCTGAACAGGTGCGTGGAAGGCGGCGGTGGCGGAGTCGCCACCGGGGGTGTCGGAGGATGCTAGTTCAGCGGCGTCACTGGTTCGACTCTGCGCCCCCGGTGTTGCACTGGCCGCTGGCTTGGGGGAGTGGTCCTGCACCGGTTCCGCCTTCATGTCCTTCCAGAGGGAGGTGACAACCCCGATGGCGATGAGTAGGAACGGCGCCGAGCTGACAATAACCATTTGCTGCAAGGAATCCAGGCCACCAGCGGCCAACAGAGCGATCGCGGCAGCGCCGGTCACCGTGCCCCACAACGCCAGGACCCACGATGGTGGTTGTTCGGTGCCGCGGCTGGTCAACATGCCGAGCACGAACGTGTTGGCGTCGGCACCCGAGACGAAGAACAGCACGACGAGCAGGATTGTGATCACCGAGGTGACCGCCGGTAGCGGCAAGGACTGCAGGGTGGCGAAGAACGCGGAGTTCGCGTCGGTTGCGGCCGCTACCGCGATCTGGGTGGTTCCGGCCAGGTCGCTGTGGATCGCGGTGCCGCCGAAAGTGGTGAACCAGACCGAGAAGACCGCGCTCGGCACGAGCAGCACGCCCACGATGAACTCGCGCACTGTGCGCCCGCGGGAGATCCGGGCGAGGAAGACGCCCACGAACGCGGCCCACGACAGCCACCAGGCGAGCATGAAGTAGGTCCAGGACTGCATGAATTTGAGGTTGCCGTTGGCCGGGGTGATCAGACTCGTAGCGATCAGGTCGCTGATATAGCGGCCGACCGACTGCACGTAGAGGTCTGCCAGGTAGATGGTGGGGCCTACGACCAGGACGAACGCGAAAAGCATCGCGCCCAAGCCCATGCTCATCTCGGACAGGTAGCGGATCCCTCTCGCAACGCCTGTCAACGCTGATGCGGTGAACAGCAGGGTGATGATGGCGATGATTGCGAACTGCACGGCCAGGGAGTTGGGGAGTCCGAACAGAGCGGTGAAACCGCCGTTGATCTGCAGTGCGCCGAGTCCGAGCGAGGTCGTGGTCCCGAAGAGTGTCGCGATGATCGCGAACACGTCGATGGCCTTGCCGGCAGCGCCGTCGGCACGACGGCCGAGTAGTGGTCGAAACAGGGCGCTGACCAAGCCTGGTCGACCGCGGCGGAACATCGACCAGGCCATCGCCAGGCCAAACACGGCGAAGATGCCCCAGGCATGCAAGCCCCAGTCGAAGAACGAGAACTGCAGGGCGGTGACCGCGGCGCCAGGTGTCATCGACGTGACCAAGCCGTGCGGCGGCTCGGAGAGGTGGGAGATCGGTTCAGCGACGCCGTAGGAGATCAGGCCGATGCCCATCACAGCAGAGAGGATCATTGCGTACCAGGTGGGTCGGCGGAATGCCGGGCGTTCGTCGTCGCGACCCAGGCGCAGCCTCCCGTACCTGCTGCATGCCAGGAACACCAGGAACACCAGGAAGCCGAGCGACACCACCAGGTATGCCCAGCCGAAGCCGCGCGTGATGCCGTCGAGGGCTGCGGAACCCACCCGGGACAACGAGTCCCCGGCGGCGGCCCCCCACACCACGATCGCAAGGGTCAGGGTTAGCGATAGGTACAGGACGGAGCCGGGGCGCCGATGATCCGGCGGGGTGGCAGGGGAATCAGACATCGTTGTCTCCGTGAACTGAGGTCGAAAAGCAGCGCTGTGCGGCGCGACCGCGAGAGCGGCATGCGAGATGCAGGCCACCGTGGCATGCAAGAAAGCGGTGGTCAATACCGAGGTTCGGATCCGGCATGTTGATAGTGTCGAGAAGAAATCGTTGATGTATCCACTCTTTGCTGGTCCTGGCAGCCTTGTTCGAGTGAACCGTCGACGATCGGAGTGCCGCCTACCTAACTAATGTTGTATGCAAGAGATGCCCAGGTGTGGGGACTCGCCGGGGCCCGGTGCGGCATGATCGAAGGGCGTCAACGACCGGGAGAGCTGCTGTCGGAGCTGGCTCTGGCAGCTGAGTACGACGTCTCGCGCACTCCGGTCCGGGGAGGCGCTCAAGCAGCGGCGAAGTGAGAGGCTGGTTGAGGTCCGGCCCCTCAGGCGGCACGTTCGTCCGGTTTCCTGACCGGCGCGAAGTCGTGGAGCTGTTCGAGCTCGAAGAGATACTCGAAGGAGTGGCCAGGCGGCTGCTGGCCTGATGCGGTTGGGGCCAGACTGCGGATCGCAGCCTCATGTATTACGAACTCGGCCTTGCATCGACGCTGAAGGACATCGCGGCATAAGCCCGGTGTCTACTGTGCCAGGGACCCTCAGGCATCCTTCCGCGCAATGCCGAATCCTCATAGATCAGGTGTCAGCCCAATCTTGGACAGTCCCAACGTGGTGCGGACAACCCCTCCAGTCTCTCCCGCGACGGTGTCGTTGGATGTATCGGGACGGTCTGGAGGGGCGTTCGTCGTGGCCTTCGTTCAGTGCTTGGTGGTGGGCACGATCAGGTCTGTAGTCCTGCGAGGAGTGCTCGGCGGCTGGCGCGGACGTGTTCTCGCATGACTTGCTCGGCGCTGTCCCCGTCTTTCGCGATGATCAGTTCGAGGACGTTGTGGTGTTCGCGGTCCGACTGGTTCGGGCGACCGGGTTGGCTCAGCGACGTGGTGACCAGGCGCGAATATGCCAACTGGTTCATCAGGGTGCGGTAGTGGGCCTCGAGTTTGCGGTTGTCGGCGCCCACGATGATGAGATCGTGGAATTCCTCGACGAGCTCCGCGTATCGTTTTCGGTCGTCTGCGGCTACGGCGAGGTCGGCCTGCCTTAGGTTCTCTTCCAGCTGGTCTAGCTCGGGTACGCGTCCGCGGTGAGCGAGCAGTCTGGCCGCCGCTCCTTCGAGGAGCTCCTTCATCTCGAACAGTTCGGTGATCTCCCGCCGTGATGGGGCTGTGACGAAGGTGCCTACCCGGGGCCGGATCTCGACGAGGCCCTCGGTCTGGAGCTGCTTGAAGGTCTCGCGCACGGGGGTCCGGCTGACGTCGAACTCCTCTGCGAGCGCGAGTTCGGACAGGCTCATGCCCGGCTGTACTTCGCCGTCGATGATCCGGCGCCGAATCTCGGCGATCAGCCGGGCCTGGATCGAACCCGTGCTCGTACCGTTGTTGTTGCCGCCCACTGCATGTCTCCTTCTCACGCCTGCCGCCCGGGTCGAGATCCCGCCCCGGGAGGTTATGTGAGGGGGTCGAGCGCGCTTCCGTCGAAGAATCTACCCGCGCTGTACACCATGGGAGGAATGTCGGTGACCGTGGCATGCAGCACGCGGCAGATGAAAACGGTGTGCGTGCTTGCCTGTAGGCGCTCGCGGATCTCGACCTCCATCTGCGCCGCGCTGCGCTCGATCAGCGGGCTGCCGTGCGGGCCAGGTCTCCAGTCTAGCCCGGCGAACTTGTCCGCGGACTTGGTGGCGAAGGTGTTGACCACGTCGAGCTGTGCGGTGGAGAGGATGTTGATCGCGAGGTGGTCGGTCCGGAACAGGCAGTCGTGTGTGGACGACGTGTGCTGGACGGCGACCATCACCGTCGGAGGTTCGAGTGAGATGCTGGAGAACGCGTTTACCGCGAGCCCGCGGGGGGTGTCGTCGTCGAGTGCGGTGACGACGGTGACGCCGCTGACGAACCGGCGGTTGACCTGCTTCATCAGATCCAAGTCGGGCATGGTCATCGTGGTATTGCTCAGGCTGATGGTCATGGTGATCACCGGTCCTGGCCGACGGAGATGACTCCGAGCGCGGTCAGCAGGGCGCGCGGATCCCAGGTCACGGACTCCTCGACGATCAGTTCGCCATCGAACCGTGCGAAGGTCGCCCCGTTGACCGCAACCGAACGGCGGGTCGCTGGAACGCCGAGGAACGGATGGTTGTGCGAGCCAGCGCCGTGCCATCGGATGGCAGCGTGGTCGCCCTCGACGACGATCTCGTCGACGACAGTCGTCAGGTCGGGGAACGCGGACCGGGTGGACACGATGGACGCTTTGAACTGGTCGAGGCTGTGCTCCGCTCCGGCGCTTTCGAGCCGGCGGTAGTCGGGGCTGAGCAGCTCGTCGAGGGCGTTGACATCGCCGTGGTCCCATGCGGCTTCCCAGGTGCGCCGGATCCGGTCGCGTCGTGCTTCGTTGTCGGACATGCCGGTGTCTCCTTTCCACTAGGTGATCGGCGTGGGATGGGGGCTAAACCGTGTTTGCCGTTTCGGAGGTCCCGACGGTGGCGGAGTCTCTGGTCATGGGTTTCTTTGTGTGCCAGAGCGGAGGGAGGCGGTAGGTGGCGATGTAGGCGATCGCGGCCACTGCGAAGCCGACGAAGTAGGTGAGGTCGCCCCATCCGGGATGTGCCTTGGCCACGGGACCGACGTAGAACGACAGGTTCCAGAACAGCGAGGACACGGCCGTGCCGATGACCCAGGCGATGAAGCCCCATTCGAGGATCCTTCTGGAGTCGTACAGTTCCGCGATCCTGGCCCGGTCGTGGCGGTGACCGAGGACGTAGTCGAGCAGCAGGACCGCGCCGAACGGGGCGATCAGGTAAGCGCCGACGAACAGGAAGGTCTTGAACTTCGTTTCGAAGTCGTCATCGGCCCACAGACCGATGATGTAGGCGACGGTGCAGATCGCGATGACTGCGGTGCGCCTGCTGATCGGGATGCGCAGGGTCTGGACGGAGATCGCTCCGCCGTAGACGTTCAGGAAGTTCTGGGAGAACGACGAGATGAGGACGACGAGCAGCGCGGGAACGTGGAACGGGCCGGTGAGGCGGTACAGCGCCTCGATGGGGCTCTCCCCGGACGCCGCTGAGTTGCCGAGCAGTGCGCCGGCGATGCCCAGCCACGACAGGGACAGGAAGTTGCCCGCGAAAGTCCACAATCCGGTGGCGCGGTTGCCCTTGTCCTCGTCGGGGAGATAGCGGGAGTAGTCGGAGGCGAATGGCCACCACGCGATGAGGAACGAGAGGAAATAACCCGCGAATGTGATCCAGCCACCGACGCCGCCGATCCATCCGGAGGCGTGGGGGTTGGTCTGGAAGTCACCGGCCCCGCCACGGCTGACCGAGACCACCGTGATCATCAGAAACCCGAAGAACAGTACGACGGCGAGGATCCGCTCCAGGTAGTGGATCATGTTGTACCCGAAGACGGCGACCACTAGCTGTAGCACGACGAGCACCAGCGTGCCCAGCCAGTAGGGGACACCGGGAACCAGGGCCTTGAGCGCCTGACCGCCGAGGATGACCGTGACCGCGGCCCACCCGATTCCGGCGAAGACGTTGACGTACGCCACGGGGATGAAGTTGCCGAAGAAGCCGAGTGGACCGCGCGCCTGGATCTGTTGGGCGACGCCGAGGCGCCCGCCCATGCGGGACAGGATTCCCATGACGATGGCGCCCACCAGCGAGCCGGAGATGATGGCGGTGACCGCCGACGTCAGCGACAGTCCGAAGCTGGCCGCCACGAAGCCGAGGACCATGATCGGGAAGTTCAATCCCGCGGCGAACCAGATGAAGAACTGGGACACCGGCTTTCCGTGCCGCTCGGAGTCGGGGATGGCGTCAACGCCGTAGGGCTCTACCGCGGCGACCCGGTCGCGGTAGTGCAGGTCGGGTGCTTCCCCGTTTGGTGCAGCGGGGAAAGGGTCTTGGGACATCGGATCGCCTTTCGGCTGGGGCGGGAGGCGTCGTGGGGATGAGCGGGACGAAGGAAATGCCGTAAGTCGGTACCGCAATCTAGGCGGCCTGTGGCATGCAACAGAAAGTAGGATGGACCACACTTGTATGTCAACGGGTCGTCGCCGGCGAGCTTGTGGATGCTGGCGGCGCATCTCTGGACTGAAGCTTCCGATAGCCAGTCTACATCGTCATTTGCGTGATTTTGTCGTCTCCTTGGACGCCTGACAGCCAGGGTGGCTCCTTGGTGGAGTGCCCGACTGTTGACCCATGAAGCAGTGCGGGTTACGTTCTGTGGCATGCAAGAGGGAATGAAGGTCGACCAGATTGACCTGCGAAAGGTGGTCGTCTACCGGGAGGAGGTCGTCACAGAAGCCGGCGAGCGGCCGGCGACCCCCGCTGCGCAGGCCAGCGTCGCGGCGGTGCTGCGGAACCCTTGGCTTGGCACGGATCCGTCGCGGGACCTCTCGCCCGAGGTGTTGCGCGTCGCCCCGGGGCTCGCACGTGTCCTCACGGGCCACCTGATCGAGACCCTCGGCAGCGTCGACGCCATCGAGGCCTTCGGGAAGGCAGCTGTGGTGGGCAACGCCGGCGAGATCGAGCACGGGGGTGCGCTGATCCACACCCCGTATTTCGGCAACCTGATGCGCGAGTTCCTCGACGGCGAATCGATCATCTGCTTCGCCGACGCCCGCGCTGAGGCAGGTACGGCGCTGGTCGTTCCGCTGTGGCACAAGACCCACGCGGCAACTCGAAGCCACTACCAGACCGTTACCGCCCGCATCTCCGATGCGCCGCGGTCCGACGAGATCGTCATCATCGCCGCGGCCTCGACCGGGCCCCGCCCGCATCCTCGCATCGGGGACCGCACCACCGACCCCGCCGTCACCGCACAGAACCTGGAGCGTGCCCTGTCATGAACTTGCGCAAGATCGTCACCGTGGTCGAGGAGATCCGTGCAGAGGGCGGCCGTCCGGTCGAGCCCGCGGCACGCGTGGCCGTCGTGGCCGCCATCATCGAGAACCCTTGGAACGGACAGGGTTTCGTCGAAGATCTCGCGCCCGGAATCGACGCGACCGCCTCGGATCTGGGTGCCCTGCTGGCGCCCCGGGTGCTGGCCGCGCTCGGAGAGCCGGCCGAGGCCTACGGAAAGGCGGCCATCGTCGGGCTGGACGGCGAGGTCGAGCACGGCTCGGGGCTGATTCACACGCTGAAGTTCGGCGACCACTTCCGCAAGGCGGCCGACGCGACGACGCTGCTCCCCGCGGTCGAGAAGCGGGCCCCGGCCGGGGTCGTCTTCGACATCCCGCTCAAGCACATCACCGACGCGACGATCCGCTCGCACCACCAGACCGTCGAGGTCCGGATCGCTGATGCGCCGCACTCCGACGAGATCGTGGTGGCCCTCGCCGCGGCCTCCCAAGGACGTCCGCAGCAGCGCCTCGCCTCGCTTAAGACCGAGCAGTAGTCACCGATGGCCGCTCCGACACTCGTCCTCCTGCACGGGGTGGGGCTGGACCACACCGTGTGGGAGCCCGTCGCCGGGCTGCTTGGGGACAGCTTCCGGATCGTCGCGCCTGACCTGCCGGGCCACGGCGCTCGCCCGCCGGCGCCCGCTGGGACCATGCTCGCCGACCTGGCGGCCGGGGTGGTCGACGCGGTCCCACCCGGCTCGCACGTGGTGGGCTTCTCGCTCGGTGCGCTCGTGGCGCAGTACCTCGCGGTGCATCGCCCGGAGCTCGTCGCCACTGTGACCTCGGTCAGCTCCGTCTGCCGTCGCACCGAGGCAGAGCGCGCGGCCGTGCTGCGCCGACTGGATTTCGCCACGCAGGATCCCGAGGCGAGCACGGCGGCGTCGCTGCACCGCTGGTACGACGGCACCGACGTGCCGCAGGAGTGGATCCGTGCGACGGAGGCCGTGCTCTCGGCCAACGATCCGGACAGTTTCGTCAACTGCTACCGGGTTTTCGCGACCGGAGACGCCGACATCGCACCGCGCCTCGGCGACATCCGCGTGCCGTCGATGGCGGTCACCGGCGAACTCGACGCGGGTTCCACGCCGGAGATGACCCACCGCCTCGCGCAGGCGATCCCGGACTGCACCGCGGAGGTGATCCCGGGCGCTCGGCACATGCTCCCCATCCAGAAACCCCGCGAACTCGTCACCAGCGTGTCCGCATTCCTCAGAAGGTGCGCCCATGTCTGAGATCCGACGGCTCCACCACTTCATCGGCGGCGAGCCAACCCCATCGCACTCGGGTGAGTACTTCACCAGCACCAACCCCGCCACCGGCGAGGCGTTGTACGAGGCTGCGCGCGGCGACGCTCGCGATGTCGACGCCGCCGTACGAGCCGCCCGTGCTGCGTTCGACGATCCTCGGTGGCAGGCGCTGAGCCAGACGCGCCGTGGCCACTTGCTGCGCCGGCTCGGCGAACTGATCGGTGAGAACGCCGAGGAACTGGCCCGCTCGGAGAGCCTCGACAACGGAAAACTGTTGCGGGAAATGCGCGGTCAGCTCGCGACGCTGCCCGAGTACTACTACTATTACGCTGGTCTCGCGGACAAGATCCAGGGCGAGGTCATCCCCACGTCCGACCGCCGCATCCTCAACTACACGATGCGTGAGCCGCTGGGTGTGATCGGTGCGATCACGCCGTGGAACTCTCCGCTGACGCTCACCAGCAGCAAGCTCGCGCCGGCGCTGTGCGTGGGGAACACGGCGGTGATCAAGCCGTCCGAGTACACCTCGGCCACGGTGCTGCGCCTCGCCGAACTCGCCGTCGAGGCCGGTTTTCCGCCGGGGGCGGTCAACGTCGTCACCGGATTCGGCGCAGAGGCCGGGCAGTCACTCGTCGACCATCCGGTGCTCGCGAAGATCTCCTTCACCGGCAGCACCGCCACCGGATCGCGGATCGCGTCCGCGACGGCAGGCCGGTTCATTGGCTCCACGCTCGAATTGGGCGGGAAGTCGCCGAACATCGTGTTCGAGGACGCGAACGTCGTGAACGCGGCAACCGGCGTGGTAGCAGGGATTTTCGCGGCTGCGGGCCAGACGTGCATCGCCGGAAGCCGGGTGTTCGCGCACCGCTCGGTGTACGACGAGTTGCTCGAGCGAGTCAGCGAACGAGCTCGCAGCATCCGCATAGGCGATCCCCTCGCCGATGACACCGAGCTCGGCCCCCTCGCGTTCGAGGGCCAGCGGGACAAGGTCGCGTCCTATGTGGATCTGGGCCGCCGCGAAGGCGCGCGGGTGCTCACCGGTGGCCAGGCCAGCGATGGCGGCATGGGTGGATTCTTCTACGAGCCGACGGTCCTCGTCGACGTCGACAACGGGATGCGGGTCGTGCGTGAGGAGATCTTCGGCCCCGTAGCGGCGATCATGCCGTTCGACACCGAGGATGAGGTGGTCGCCCTCGCCAACGACTCGGAGTACGGCCTCGCCGCTGGCGTGTGGACAGCGAATCTCGCTCGTGCGCACCGGATGGCAGACCGGCTCGACGCAGGCACCGTCTGGGTCAACACCTACCGCGCCATGTCGCCGATGTCGCCCCGGCAGGGCTTCAAGAGCAGCGGCGTCGGCGTCGAGCACGGTGCCGAGACCATCAAGGAGTACACCAGGCTCAAGAGCGTCTGGATCAACACCGACGAGGGGCCCGTGCCGGACCCGTTCGTGATGCGGAGCTGAGATGCCCCACGTCGAAGTGACTCTCGCGCAGGGCCGTTCGGAGCAGCAGATTCGTTCGTTAATGACCGCCGTGCACGAGGCGGTGCTCGCCACCGTCGGCACCCGGCCCGATCACATCCGCGTCATCGTCCGCGAAGTACCCAGGACCCACTGGGCCACAGGTGATCTGACCATCGACGAGATGACCGAAACACCACCGAAGGAGTAGTCATGAGGTTCTCCCTCTTCGTCCACATGGAACGCTGGGACGAGCAGACCACTCACCGCGAGCAGTTCGAGAACCTGGCCGAGTTGGCGCTCATGGCTGAGGCGGGGGGATTCGGCACCGTCTGGGTCGGCGAACACCACGCCATGGAGTACACGATCTCGCCGAGCCCCATGCCGGTGCTCTCATACCTCGCGGCCAAGACCAGCACGATCCGGCTCGGCGCGGGCACCCTGATCGCTCCTTTCTGGAATCCCATCCGCGCGGCAGGTGAGTGCGCGCTGCTCGACGTCATCAGCAATGGGCGCATGGAGGTGGGGCTTGCTCGGGGCGCTTACCAGATCGAGTTCGACCGCCTCGTGCCGGGAGTGAAGGCCTCCGACGGAGGCAAGCACCTCCGGGAGCTCGTCCCCGCGGTGCGCGCCTTGTGGCAGGGCGACTACGCCCACGACGGGGAGATCTGGCAGTTCCCGACCTCCACCAGCGTCCCGAAGCCCGTCCAGCAGCCGACGCCACCCATATGGATCGCGGCGCGAGACCCCGCATCGCACGACTTCGCGGTTGAGCAAGGCTGCAACGTGATGGTCACCCCGCTGATGAAGGGCTTCGAGGAAGTCGCCGATCTCAAGGCGAAGTTCGACACCGCCGTGGCGAACCACCCGGAAGTGGCCAAGCCAGAGATCATGGTGTTGCGCCACACATACGTGCACTCGCCGGATGAACCCGAGGGCTGGCGGCCTGCGGCCGAGGCGATCTCGAAGTTCTACCGCACCTTCGACGCGTGGTTCGGCAACAAGACCGTTCCCGCCAACGGTTTCCTCGAGCCGAGCCCGGAGTCGAAGTTCGCCGATCGGCCCGAGTTCGAGCCCGAATCGCTGCACCAGACCGCGATGATCGGCACCCCGGCGGAGGTCATCGCCAAGCTCAAGGAGTACGAAGCGCTCGGCATCGACGAGTTCAGCTTCTGGACCGATAACAGCATGTCCCACGCCGAGAAACGGGAGTCCCTGCGGCGCTTCATCGAAGAAGTGGTCCCAGCGTTCAACTAACAGGAGCCGCGACTGCACTCGATCCATCGCCTCACAACCGTGAAGCGACCGAGTGCGCCTCTGCCGGCTGACCTCACCGCAATCTGAATGGATCCCATGATGACGTCGTTGCTCGATCGCAGTGTTTTCCGCGTTCAAGCGGCATTGTCGACGATCGCCGAAGGGCGCCCGGTAGTCGTGGTCGACGACTTCGACCGAGAGAACGAAGGCGACCTCATTTTCGCCGCGGAGCAGGCGACTCCGGAGCTCGTGGCGTTCATGGTGAGGCACACATCAGGTTTCGTTTGCGTTGCTCTGACCGAACCGGACTGCGTTCGGCTCAACCTGCCACCCATGCATCATGACAACGACGATCCGTATCGGACGGCCTATTGCGTCGCTGTTGATCTCTGTGACAATGGCACCGGAATCTCTGCCAGAGCTCGATCCCGGACGATCGCAGGTCTCGGCGACCCGACGATGACCGCGGACGATTTCCAGCGACCAGGACACGTGGTTCCGTTGCGTGCGCGGGAAGATGGGGTGCTCGCCCGCCGAGGACATACCGAGGCCGCTGTCGACCTCGCACGTCTGGCAGGCCTGCAGCCGGCGGGTGCGCTCTGCGAGATCGTCTCCACCGAACAGGTCGGCGCGATGGCGCGGGGCCCCGAGCTGCAACGCTTCGCCGCCGAGCATGACCTCGTTCTGATCTCCATCGATGATCTCGTCCGCTATCGGCAGCGCATGGAACCTCTCGTGCAACGGGTGGTGTCGACCTCGCTTCCTACCGAGCACGGACGTTTTCAGGTCGTTGGGTACTCAGGGCGGGACCAGGTAGAGCACCTGGCGCTCATCGCAGGGGACCCGCATCGGATCAGCGCAACCACGCCCGTGCACGTCCACCACGAATGCCTCACCGGCGATGTTCTACGCGGGCAGGTGTGCCGGTGTGGCAGCGACCTCAACGACGCGATGCACCGGTTCGCATCCCGGGGAGACGGCGTTGTGGTGTACCTGCGAAGTGGTGCGCGGGTGTGTGGCTCACACGCCGGTGATCTGTCGCCGATAGCCGAAGGGATAATGGCTGATCTCGAGGCGCAAGGTCGCATCGCGACCACGGACGCAGCGTGGCACAGCACGGAGCCTGCGAATGTGACGTCACATTCACAGTTGCCGTGCACGGTCGGGGCTGCCCAGGGCTTGGTTGGCACCTGATGCGTGAGGTGTCGGTCTCGCTCGGAAGGACGTCATTGCGCCCGAGCGCTGTCTCCAGAAGTTCCGCGACGATGCGGTAGCGGTCGCCTGTGGTGGCGAGGCTCCGTTGAAGTCACCCTTTTCCTTGCTGTAAAAGAACGGTGATCGTCGTTTTGCCGACGCCGCCTTTTTGATTGGCGATAACGGGCACTTTGGCCATGTTGAATGCTCCGCGATTCCCTCTCGGTACTTCGGATCACCGCGAAGCCTCTCACGACGATCAGTCGCCCCAGTGCATCGCCACAGCCAAAGTGGTGGAAACCGCGTTTCCACACCATCTGCACGTCATCCCGGAGCCGGGTGGCTAAAGCGGTCTGGCTGGAAACGCGGTTTCCAAGCGGGCCCCGACTCACCACAGCCCGCCGCGAGCGCGGCGGCGACCTCGGCCACTACGACGGTGGCATCACGTCCGTGCTGGCAGGCATAGTCGGTTCTCACGCCGTGGACCTCGGCGGCCTCGGTGGGTCTCCACCCGGATCGGCCAACCACGTCCGGACATCCACGGCCAACGGCCAGAACTCGCGAATCCGCTGTAGGGCGTCGAGGTGATCGTTCAGGCCGCCGCCGAGACCGAGTTCTGGGCCTGCGCACGGCCTCGGCGGCTTTCGTGCGCAGCGGCCAGGCTGGCTCGGCAGGTCCGGATGACCTGCCGTTTATTGTAGGTTTTTCAACCAAATTAACAACAT
>NZ_JBSFLZ010000128.1:0-20262 GCF_053599315.1 Saccharopolyspora sp. NPDC000995 | reverse complement strand
CCTTCAAAGCACTCCGCAACATAAGCCTGTGCCCCCGGAAAATCGGCACCATCGTCAAAGCCGCCCTCGTCATCCTTCACACCGAACACGACCGCGCAACATGATCACCCACAGCGACCAATCGTTACCCGGAAAGGCTCACTGGGTGCGTGCGGCCGGGCTGTCGCATTTGCGTGCGCGCCAGGTCGCGGTCGACGAGGTGGTGCTGTCCTCGGGGCTGTGTCTGTGGGGGGCCGGAGCGTTGTCCGCGGTGGGAGCGGCGGGAGCAGTGGAATTGACGCGGGCACCGCAACCTGAGCAGGTGCGCACTTTGCACACCGTGCGGGCTCAAGCGGAGCTCTCCGCCTATGAGACCACGACGTCAGCGGCACTGGCCGGACTCGCGGGCGCGTTGGCACGGTGGACGGCGATACGAGTGCCTTCCACAATGGGCTGGCACATACCCCGGCTGCATTACTTGGCTGCCTTGCTGGACGAGCGGGGTGCGCCGATGCTGGCACCGGAATTATGGCAGCACTGGCAGGATTTGGTGCGCCAGCGCAATGCCCAGGTCCAGGCGCTGGTGGTGCGGCGGTGTCTCGCCGAGGGCCTGCACGCTGCCTGCGTCGAGGAGCTGGCCAGTATTGCGGACATTGCCCGCGGCCGGTTGCCAGGTACCACGCCCGGCCAGGCACTGCGGTTTCTAGCCGATGCCGATCCGGTCTGGCGCCGCATCGCTGCGACCGAGCAGGTCACCAGTTACTCCGAGCTGGTCCGGTTGGCCTATGTGGTGCAAGTGTTGCGAGTCGGTTGCCCAGAGCTGCACGGACGATCTGGGCGATTGCTGATATGTGTGGAGGATCCGGCCGAGTCCCGCATTCTCGCTGCGGCGCGGACAGTCGCCGAACGGGCTGACCTGGATCTGCAGGCCGTGGGGCTGTATCCACTTGGGGCGCTCCTGCCCAGCACAGGCGGCAGCCTGCACGCCTGCGGGGAGCCAGCGCAGGCCGTGCTGGGAAATAGACCGGCAAAAGGAGACGCAGAAGCAAATCCGGTGGACACGCAAAATGCCGCTCGCGCGGCACTTACCGATAATCCGACCATCCCCAAAGCGCGCACGGGCCCCGCAAGGGGAGTTAAGCGCTGCGGAGAGGCGGCCCTCGCAGCGCTCTGTGGTGTCAGCCCAGTCGAGCGCTCAAGAGGGCAAAACTCAGCGCCACAGAGTTAATTGCGGCTACCGTTTCATTTCCCAGTGCACTATGGACAATCGCTACGAACAGGCTCATCCACGATTTCCGCACCCAGGACTACGCGGCACGCCGCGCAGCCTCCTGCTCCAGCCGCAAGGAGATCATCAGGGCTCCTCGAACGCTACATCGCACGCCAAGTCTCCAACAGGATCGTCCGCGCCCTGACACCGCCAACTGAACCCGACTTCAACAGCGCTTGACATAGGGGCATCAACGCGATGAAGGACTCACTCTGCTCGCGGAAGCAGTTCGAGCTTCTCGATCAGCGGAAAAGTGAGCCACTGAGATCAACTCACTGTTCAACGCGTGCCCGGATGAACACGCGCACGCTGGCAGTGCGGAGGCCATGATTGCTCGACCCGCACCGGCCCCTGTTTTGTTCGACGTCGTCGATGATCCAGCCAGAGTCGACGGCATCGGCAAGGCAAGTGTAGTGATCAACGGACCCGGTGGGCTGTGCGGCCGGGTGGAAAGCGAACGCGTAACTCCCGCGGTCAATGATCCTCGTCGTGCATGGAAGAGGAGCTGAGGTGTCCAGAACGCCTTTGTGCGGTTTCACCGTCGGTTCGACTTTACCAAGCGTCAGCATACCGCGGACGGCCTTTTCGAGGTCGGCCAGCAACTGACTTTGCCCTGCCGCCCAGCACATGGCTTTGGGGACGCGCAGGAGGATTCGCACATCCACACCGTTAGTGGAAACCGCCGTGACAAAGCCAAGTTCGGTAGGGAATGCTGCTCACCGGTGGACGGATTCCCCCCCCAGCACGCAGAGTCCCGCCGCACTCCGATCTCTTTGCCACCTGAAACCGCTGGCATACATCCCGGCCGTCATTTGGTCGTGAATGGCGACACCACTGTCGGGGGCGGGTTGGGCCATGTCGGCGATGGTCATGCCGTTTCGAGATATCGCCCTGGATGTGGCGGGTGCGTACGCCTACCTCAAGTGCACCAGCACCATCCCGTCGTTGCCGGGGGCCACCTCCACACTCCGGTACAGCTTCTTGATGTGGGGCTGCTTCAGCATCGCGAGAACGCGGTTCTTGAGCTTGCCGGCGCCCTTGCCTGGAATGATCTCGACGAGCGGCACATTTTCGCCGGCGGCGCGGAAGATCGCGTTGCGCACCGCGTTGTCGATCTCCCTGTCGCTGCGGAAGATCGGGTGAAGATCCACGGTCAGCTTTTCCGGCATCGCGTTCTCCCAGGTGTCATTGACTTGCCTCTCGCTGGACCCAAGCATGATGCGAGCGAGAACCCAAGCCTCGTGCGCAGGTTGAGCACGAACGCGCGCAGTTCGTGCCCGTCAGGACCAGCAGACACCATCCACGACGTCGCGACCCACCAGAGGGGCCCGAGTGCCGTCGCGGTATCGATTTCGGGCTTACTCGTCCTGAGGTCAGCGCCTGGCAGCAGTGGATCTTGCTGCGTCGGGGATGTGGCGAACGGTTGATCCGGTTGCCGGTGGTGGTGCCATCACTGCCGTCCGCTCCGGGTGTCGTGTGGGCTGTCGGCCCTGGTCTGGGCGGGACACCGACGAAGCTCTCACCGAGTTCCTGGGCTTGCCCAGGAAGGGGTAGCGGCGGCACCACGTGCCCAGCAGTTCGGGTCATCATTGGATCGACGTAGCGCGCGCTTCCCGCGCGGCGATCAAGACAAGATGACGCGCGCCCGCTGCGCAGCAACGGAGATCGTGCCGAATCTGGCCGCATGGGTTGGTGTTCGGGGCGGCTGAGACCCGCGCGCAATGGTTGCTTTGGCCCGAAGAGCACTGCCCAGATTTCTTGCGACGAGAGTTCACCGGGCTTGACGAACTGCGCAGGTTCAGCTCATCGAGAGCGTAGCGCGCCCCCACGAGCATGATGGCACCGCAGCGTTGGTGGAGGTCCTCGCACGTGCCGTCGGCGACGGTGGTCTTCGCTCGTTGTGCGAACGCATCAGCTTGGTTGAGGGGTGGAGGTGGCGCTCGCCTGCGTGCGCACGGCGTTGCCGGCATGTGGGTGGAGGCGTAACGCCCCGGCGGTGGCGATCAGCGCGGTCAGCCCGAGAAGGGTGAAGGCCACGGTATAGGCCGCCCCGCTGCGCGCACCGAACACCGTCTCACCCAAGGGCGCGCCGAGCCGCAGAGCCACCGTGGCCAGCGCGATGGCCAGCCCGGCGGACAACTGCTGCGTGGTGGCAGCCAGCGTGTTGGCGTCGCGCATCTGCTCGGGCGGGACATCGCTGAGCCCGATCGTGGCGTACGCGGTCAGCCCCACCGAGCGGGCAACCCCGGACAACAAGGCCATTGCGGCGAGCACGGGCAACGGGGTGGAGGCGGTGGTAAAGCCGAAACCGATCATGGACAGCGCGAGGGTGATCGTGGCGGCGAGCAGCACCGGCCGGAAGCCGAAGTGGTTGAGCATTGGGGTGGTCGCCGGCTTGATCGCCAGGTTGCCGACGAAGATGAACAGTACCACCGTGCCCGAGGTTATCGCGCTGTAGCCGAACGCGTTCTGCCACATCAGCGGGCACAAGAACGGTGCGGCGCCGACCACGATCCAGAACAGGAACCCGCTGGACTGGGAGAGACGGAAGGTCGGTATGCGCAGCGTTTGCAGCGTGACCAGCGGGTTCGGGGTGCGCAGCAGATGCCAGCCTGCCACGGCGAGGCCGGCGAGACACAGCGCGGTCAGCGTGGTGGTCACCGGCCAGCTCGTGTCGCTGTCCGAAATCAGGTGCGCGGTAAAGGTGAGCCCGCCGAGCCCGCCGCAGGTGAGCACCAGGCCAAGCCAGTCCAGTGGTCTCTGGGCGGCGCCGCTGTCGACTTCCCCGACCAGTTTCCATGCCGCAACAGAGGCGAACACCCCGAGCGGCACGTTGATCAGGAACAGCCACTGCCAGGACGCATACGTGGTGATCAGTGCACCGGCTAGCGGTGCGACGACGGGTGCCAGCAGACCGGGCCACACGATGTAGGCCATCATCCGCAACAGGTCCGGCTTTTCCGTCCTGGACAGCACCGCCATCCGCCCGACGGGCACCATCATCGCGCCGCCCACGCCCTGCATCACACGCATGGCCACCAACATCGGAAGGCTGCCGCTCATTGCACAACCGAGCGAGGCCAGGGTGAAAATCACGATGGCGGCCAGGAACACCGGCCGGACACCCAGCCTGCTGGTCAGCCAGGCGCTAAGTGGGATCAGCACGGAGAAGGTGACGAGGTAAGCCGTCATCACCAGACCGACCGCAGTCGGTGGCACGCCGAACGACTCGCCTATTTTGGGGGCGGCCGTGGTGACGATTGTGCTGTCCAAATTCTCCATGAAGAAGCAGCCGGCGACCAGGAACGCGGTATTCCGGTGGCGCGCGTCGATCATGGCTGTCCGAGTCCTCACGGCGTGAACTTATGCAATAGCGAACGTGCACCACGCCTCGATCCGCTCGCGAGCCTCGGCGCTGACCGTGGCATCGCACTGCGCGGTCCGTTCAAGGCCCCCATGGTCGTCTGGGAACCGCGCAACATGAGCCATATGTCGCAAAGAACGGTCCGAACGGGCAGCCATAGTGCACTTCTTCCTCTAGTTCGCTGAGCGCGATGCGCCGTTCGGATAGGAAGTGACGGCGCCAACCGCAGCACCCTCGGGGCGTACAGCCAAGGCAACGGCGCCTCGGGTGCTGCTCGCTCAGGCAGGAGCGTAGTGGGCTCTGACACAGCGAAAGGAGGTTCCGGCATGGGGTGCCGCCGGCCAAGGTCGCTGATCGAGCGCAGACCGACCTCACGAACTTGGACCAACCTCGCCGGGCGACCCGCTTTCCCGGAGCTTCACCGCATTTCAACGCCCATTCCGCGCACATCCCGAACATACTCATGCTGGACCGAGCTACGCTCCAACCGGATCCATTGGCGTGCGCCAAGCACGGCGTCCACGGCTGTGCGGCGATCTGGCAAGCCACGCAGGTGTAGCTGGATACGGCATTTGGAGGTCATCATTGCCAGTCAACATCCCGCGCGCATAGTTGTTCACGATTACCTGGGGCATCCGTTCCAAATCGAACTCAGCCGCGAATTGGCACGGCGAGGACATGATGTCCGTCACGTGTACTGCTCGACCATCGCAGTCGGACAAGGGAAGCTGGAGGTCGGAAGACCAGATTCCGGCCGCCTTTCGATCATTGGTATGCCTCAGCAACAACACCCGAGTTCGAGTCCTGACACGTACGGCCAGGACGTCGGCGGCCTCATCAGAGACTTCACGCCGCACGTGGTGATTTCGGGGAATAGCCCGGTCCCGGTTCAGCAGCATATCCAGCAAGCCTGCGCTAACCAGCGAATCCGGTTCGTGTACTGGTTGCAGGATATTTACTCCGCGCGTGCACCCAGAGCGGAGACCCGCCCCTACGACTGGGAACGCATTGTACGGTGCGAGAAGGCCACCTTACTGAGCAGCGATGCGGTTGTTGCCATCGCAGAGCCGTTCGCGGATTTCGTTCGTCAGTGTGGGGTTCAGCCGGAGCGCATCGCCGTGATAGAGAACTGGGCGCCGCTAGCAGAAATGGAATGTGACAGCGACGACTGGGCGCCTGCAAGGCCCTACCGCAGCTCCGGAGAGCCCATTTTCCTCTACTCCGGCACGCTGGACGATCGTCACGGCGCAGACCTGCTGGTGCGGTTGGCGAAGGCCTGCGATGCCCGGAACGCCGGCGTCCTGTTCGTGGTCAGCGAGGGCAGCGGTCGCCGTGCACTGGAAAGTGCGCGAGCACTTGGAATACGCCGGCTGCAGTTATACGACTTTCAGCCCTACGGCCATGTCCCGCGCATGTTCGCGGCGGCTGACGTGCTACTCGCTGGGCTGAGCACAGACGCGGGTCAGATGTCGGTTCCCTCCAAGGTGTTGGCCTATCTATGCGCCGGACGCCCGGTGCTCGCTGCTATCCCCTCGACGAATCGTGCCGCGCAACTGCTTGCGGAAATCGGAGCGGGGCGAGTAGTCAGCCCAGACGACCCGGATGAATACGTGGAGGCGGCGTTCGCCCTACTCGCCGACCCCGCACGCCGTCAGCGCATGGGAAACGCAGGACGGCAGTATGCCCGCCGCGCTTTTGCGATCGAACCGATAGCCGACCGCTTCGAGGAGATCCTCGTGCCCTGACTCCCCGGACTACCTGATCGCGCAGCAGTCCGTGTGCAACGCCACGGATCGATGAGTAGGAAAAAGCCTTAGCAGCCAGGACTGCGAATGGCCTTGCGAAACGTCGAAACTATCGGAGCTTTTCCGGATTGATCGTATATGTCTAGAGGAGTTGATTACCGTGAGTGACCGCAGTGGTTCAGTTCTCGTAGCTGGCGGTGGGGGTTTCATCGGTGGGCACTTGGCCGCTCGCCTGCTGGCCGAGGGCTACCGCGTTCGAGTGGTCGACTGCAAACCGGTTGACCAGTGGTACCAGGTACATCCCGACGCGGAGAACGTCGTGGCCGATCTGTCTCTTCTCGAGGCAGCACGCGCGGCGACCGACGGGATGGACGAGGTTTACAACCTAGCCGCCGACATGGGTGGCATTGGTTTCATCGAAGGCAACAAGGCCCGCTGCATGTTGTCAGTGCTGATCAACACGCACCTGCTGGTGGCCAGCCGCGATGCCGGCGTGGACCGATTCTTCTTCTCCTCGTCCGCTTGTGTCTACGCCGCCGCCCACCAGACCGCCCCGGATCTCGAACCGTTGCGGGAAGAGATGGCTTATCCGGCGATGCCCGAAGACGGTTACGGGTGGGAGAAGCTCTTCGACGAGCGCATGTGTCGGCATTTCTCCGAGGACTTCGGCCTGCGCACCCGGGTAGCCCGCTTCCACAACATCTACGGCCCGCATGGAACGTGGGACGGCGGACGCGAGAAAGCCCCGGCCGCGATCTGCCGAAAAATC
Source organism: Saccharopolyspora sp. NPDC000995 (assembly GCF_053599315.1). NCBI lineage: Bacteria > Bacillati > Actinomycetota > Actinomycetes > Pseudonocardiales > Pseudonocardiaceae > Saccharopolyspora > Saccharopolyspora sp. NPDC000995. Next base: position 13,135 of record NZ_JBSFLZ010000128.1, on the reverse strand, counting down.
GCTGCTGCGGTCATTAACGGCGACGACAAGATCGAGATCTGGGGCGACGGGGAGCAGTCCAGGAGTTTCACCTACATCGACGACTGCGTCGAGGGCATTCTCCGCATCATGCGTAGCGACTGCGACCAGCCACTCAACCTGGGCAGCGAGGAGCTCGTCACCATCAACCAACTCGTCGATCTGGTCCAGGAACTCGCTGGCTGCTCACTAACCCGGCACCACAACCTTTCCGCTGCACAAGGTGTGCGGGGACGAAACAGCGACAACACGCTGATCCGCGAACAGCTCGGCTGGGCGCCGTCGGTTTCGCTGCGCGACGGAATTTCCGAGACGTACAAGTGGATTTACAAGGAAGTCGGTAACGCCTCGCACAGGTTCCTGCCATGACTGGCATCGCAGAGCACGCTGGCGCCAGATCGGGTTGGACGAACTGGGCAGGGTCCGCCCAGTGCTTCCCGGCCCGTCGCATCAGCCTGCGCAGTGAGGACGAGCTGGTCCAGCAAGTGCGGGACGCATGTAGCACCGGTCAGCCGCTACGCGTTGCCGGCAATGGGCACTCATTCGCGCCACTGGTCAGCACGGACAGCACCCTCGTTGATCTGCACGAGTACGATGATGTCATCGCGGTGGACCCCGCCGCCATGACGGTAACGGTCCAAGCCGGCGCACCGCTGTGGCGCATCAACGCCGAGTTGGACCGGTACGGACTCGCGCTCGAGAACATGGGGACCGTCAACGTTCAAACCGCGGCCGGCCTGGTCGCGACGGGGACACACGGTTCGGGCATCCGATATGGCTGCCTGTCGAGTCAGGTCGCGAGTATGCGGCTCGTCACGGGACGCGGGGAGGTCGTGGAGTGCTCTGCGAGCACCGAACCAGAAGTGTTCTCGGCTGCTCGTTTGGGCTTGGGCGCTTTGGGAGTGATCTCTACGGTCACATTTCGTTGCGTACCGGCATTTTCTCTCGGCCTCGAGGAGCGAACAGAGCCATTCGCCCGGCTAGTTGAGCGTCTGCCCGAACACGTCGAGAGCATTGACCATCCCATCTTCTTCTGGCCCATGTGGAGCGACCAGGTACACATCCGGGCCATGTCGCGCACGACGGCGCCACTGCGGCCCTCGTCACGGTGGCAGGCCTGGCGAGATCACTACCTGGCGGGCCATGTCGGACTGCAAGGTGTGCTCTGGGCCCACCGGCGCGATGCTGCGCTCGTGCCATTTGCCTCCAAAGTCCTGACGCGCCGCCCGCTTCGGTCGTTCGTTGACATGAGTCATCGGGTTTTCACGTTTCCCCAGCACGTTCGCGTGGTGTCGATGGAGTATGCCGTGCCGTTCGAGGCGTTGGGGCAGGCGTTGCAAGAATTGCGTCGAGCACTACCGTTGTCCGGCGAGGTGGTTTCGCTGCCCCTGGAGATACGGGTGGCGCCCGGCAATGACATCCCGCTCAGCCCTTCTTACGGGCGCCTAACGGGATACGTCAATTTGGCAACCGATGCGCATAGCCCGCACGACAAGATATATCAGGTCGCCGAAAGGGTTCTTGGCGATTTTGATGGTCGCCCGCACTGGGCGAAGCTGCATTCCCAAACCGCGAGCAGCCTCGCGCCCCGCTATCCACGCTGGAACGACGTGCAGCGGATTCGCCAATCTCTCGATCCGGAAGGAATCCTGATCAACCCCTACCTCGAGCGAGTCTTCACCGGTACGGCCTGAATGCCTGTAAGCCCCGGTCCATCCTTGCCATGGTGGGAATCGTTGGCCGGGACGGAGTCGGCGCAGGAACGCCTCAAAGCTCGCCGAGCGCTCAGGCGTCATCCACGCCAGCGACACAACAAGATCAACAGTTCGGAGCCGACCCTAGATCACAACCTGTTGTTGTCGTAGTTAGGACGCCACTGATTGCTGGTCGGTCGCGTGCCTGTCGTCGCGAACTCGGCTGCTGCCGCGATCACCGCTTTGGGTGGTGAGTTTCTGCAGCGGGCCTCTTGGCCCTGCTCGGCGAGCAGATCCGCCGTGGCGGCGCCGACCGGCCCCTCGCCGACTACGGCGTGGACTGACATCCGGTATCTCTTTTCGACGTCGAGATCGATGAACGTCGTCGAGGCATCGATCGACGTTCATCCCCACGCGTTTTTCCCAGCGCTGGCGAGCAAGGAGCGAAGTATACCCGCTGGGGGTATAGAGAAAGAGGGAGACGGCGCCGCTGGCTGCGGGCGAGGCCGGCGAATACCGGTTCGGGAGCCTCGGGGCCGACGGTGCCGCGCTGACTTCGTTGGTCGAGGTGCAGGAAAAGATCAACCTCATCGTGGTTCGCCGGGGACCTCCCCAGTTTCTGGCACCTGCAACCGGTCGAGGTCGGCCACGGGGTCTGGTGGGTCCCGCTGGCGTTGGCCGAGGCGTGGGAGTACCGGGACTTCGTCAACCTCCGGCCGCTCACCGAGCACTCGTGGGCCGCCCGGATCGCGGAGAGCTCCGGCGCGATCTCGGGGGGTTACCGCCCGCCCCCCCCGCACACCGCTTCCTGGCCGCGCTGGACCACGCCTACGCCCTACCGGCGTGGAGGGGCGAGCACGCAGCCGAGCTGGGCGTCGACCCGGGGCGGATCGCGGTCGGAGGTCACAGCGCCGGCGGTCGGCTCGCGGCCGGGGGTGGGCTCGCGGCCGGGGGCGAGGTTGCGGGCATGCGACCAGCAGGGGCCGCCGACCCGCTTCCAGCTGCTCAACCAGCCCGGACTCGAACGGCAGACAGGAGACATGGTCGGCGCGGCACTCCACCGACAGGGCATGGATGAATCGCGACGGAGTCACCGCGGCGTGGCGGCACTACCTGGGCTTGGCTCCTGGCGTCTCTTATCTCCCACGACCCAACCATCCCTGTTGGTTCAGGTCTCCACGCTACGAGGGGACGCACACCGGCCCCTGCAACCGTGTGGACAGAACCTCGCGCAAGGCGGAGGCGCGGACGGCATCGACGAACGCGCCTGCGAACGCTGCTCCCACCCCCGGTCCCGCCGATCTTCGCCGCGATCCAGCGGATGGCAGACGACATGTCCTCTTCCCGGCTGGTGCCCTTGCGCGGCACCGGGCCCAACGCGTCGAGGAGGCCTGGACACGCCGCTGCGGTGCGCCACGGCGCGGCCCTGTGCCAAACTGGTTGTGTTGTCCTGATGTGATCTGGTTCTTGAGCCGTGGCTGACCGCTTGGTCGTTCGTGGCGCGCGTGAGCACAACTTGCGCGGCGTGGGTCTCGACCTGCCTCGGGACAGCTTGATCGTGTTCACGGGTCTGTCCGGTTCCGGGAAGTCCTCCCTGGCGTTCGACACGATCTTCGCGGAAGGCCAGCGGCGATACGTGGAGTCGCTGTCGGCGTACGCGCGCCAGTTCCTGGGCCAGATGGACAAGCCGGACGTGGAGGTCATCGAAGGCCTCTCGCCCGCGGTGTCGATCGATCAGAAGGCCACCAGCCACAACCCGCGGTCGACGGTGGGCACCGTCACCGAGGTCTCCGACTACCTGCGGCTGCTGTACGCCCGCGTGGGCGAGCCGCACTGCCCGGTCTGCGGCGAACGGATCAGCAGGCAGACCCCGCAGCAGATCGTCGACCAGGTGCTGGCCCTCCCCGAACGCACCCGGTTCCAGGTGCTGGCGCCAGTGGTGCGCGGGCGCAAGGGGGAGTACGCGGAACTGTTCGCCCGCCTGCGATCGCAGGGGTACGCGCGGGTGTCGGTGGACGGCGAGGTGCACCGCCTCGACGATGTGCCGAAGCTGAAGAAGCAGGAGAAGCACTCCATCGAAGTGGTCATCGACCGGCTCGTGGTCAAACCGGGGGCGAGGCAGCGTTTGACGGAGTCGGTGGAGGCCGCGTTGAAACTGGCCGACGGTGTCGTGATCGTGGAGTTCGCCGACGAACCGCCGCGGTCGCTGGCCCGGCAGTGGTCGTTCTCCCAGAACCTCGCGTGCTCCCGCGGCCACCCCATCGGTGTGCAGGACTTCGAGCCGCGGTCCTTCTCCTTCAACTCCCCGTACGGCGCATGCCCGGTGTGCACCGGGATCGGGGTGCGCCGCGAGGTCGACCCGGAACTGGTGATCGCGAATCCCGAGTTGTCGCTGGCGGATGGTGCCGTGGCGCCGTGGCAGGGCGGTCAGACCAGCGAGTACTTCCAGCGTCTGCTGGGCTCCTTGGCCGACGCCCGGGGCTTCTCGGTGGAAACCCCGTGGCGGCGGCTGCCCGCGAGGGTCCAGAAGGCGGTGCTCTACGGCTCCGACGACCAGATCCACGTGCAGTACCGCAACCGCTACGGTAGGCGGCGGTCTTACTACGCCCGCTTCGAAGGCGTGATTCCGTTCCTGGAGCGTCGCTTGGAGCAGACGGAGTCGGACTACCTGCGTCAGCGGTACGAGGGCTACCTGCGGGAAGTGCCCTGCCCGGAATGCGCGGGCACCCGCTTGAAACCGGAAGTCCTCGCCGTCACGCTAGAGCACAAGACGCTGGGGAAGCGCTCGATCGCCGAGGTGTCCGCGCTGTCGGTGGCGGGCTGCGCGGAGTTCTTGCGTGGCCTGGTGCTCGGCCGCCGCGAACGCGCGATCGCCGGCCGGGTGCTCTCGGAAACCCTGGCGCGCCTGGGTTTCCTGCTGGATGTCGGGCTGGACTACCTGTCGCTGGATCGGGCGGCGGGCACGCTCGCCGGGGGAGAGGCCCAGCGGATCCGCTTGGCTACGCAGATCGGCTCCGGACTGGCCGGGGTTCTCTACGTACTGGACGAACCTTCGATCGGCCTGCACCCGCGCGACAACCACCGCTTGCTCGCAACGCTGACCCGGCTGCGCGACCTCGGCAACACGCTGATCGTCGTCGAACACGACGAGGACACCATCCGCGCCGCCGACTGGGTCGTGGACATCGGTCCCGGCGCGGGTGAGCACGGCGGGACGATCGTGCACAGTGGTCCGCTGGACACCTTGCTGGCCAACCAGAAGTCGCTGACCGCCGAATACCTGACGGGTCGCCGCAAGATCCCGGTACCGGACGTGCGGCGTGCGGTCGACCACAACCGCGTATTGACGATCCACGCGGCGCGCGAGCACAACCTGCGCAGCATCGATGTGTCCTTCCCGCTGGGCTGCATGATCGCCGTGACCGGTGTTTCCGGCTCGGGGAAGTCCACTTTGGTCAACGACATCCTCTACAACGGGCTGGCTCGGAAACTGCACGGCGCCCGCGCGGTGCCGGGAAAGCACCACTCCATCACCGGAATCGACAGCGTCGACAAGGTAGTCCACGTCGATCAGTCGCCGATCGGCCGCACGCCCCGTTCCAACCCCGCCACCTACACCGGGGCGTTCGATCCCATCCGCAACCTGTTCGCCGCCACCACCACGGCCAAGGTCCGCGGCTACCGGCCGGGGCGGTTCTCCTTCAACGTGTCGGGCGGACGCTGCGAAACATGTGCCGGTGCCGGAACCATCCGGATCGAGATGCAGTTCCTCCCCGACGTGTACGTGCCGTGCGAGGAGTGCGGTGGGGCCCGCTACAACCGCGAAACCCTGGACGTGCGCTACAAGGGGAAGACGATCGCGGAGATCCTGGACATGCCCATCGAACAGGCGTTGGAGTTCTTCGGGGCGTTGCCGGGCATCGCCCGCCGCCTGCGCACGCTGGTCGACGTCGGGCTGGGGTACGTGCGGCTGGGGCAGCCCGCGCCGACGTTGTCCGGTGGTGAAGCGCAGCGGGTGAAGCTCGCGACGGAGCTCACCCGGCGCTCGAACGGGGGCACCGCGTACATCCTGGACGAGCCCACCACGGGGCTGCATTTCGACGACGTCCAGAAGCTGCTCGACGTGCTGCAACGGCTGGTGGACGTCGGCAACACGGTCATCGTCATCGAGCACAACATCGAGGTCGTCAAGACCGCTGACTGGATCATCGACCTGGGGCCCGAGGCCGGATCGGCCGGTGGTCGGGTGGTCGCCACGGGCACTCCCGAGGCGGTCGCCGGCGACGAGACCAGCTACACCGGGCAGTTCCTGCGCCGGGTGCTCGCTTCCTTGAAACCAGATCGAGAATTTCGGAGGTAGCGATGTTCAACAACCCAGAGGAGGTCCTGCGGTTCATCTCCGATGAGGACGTGAAGTTTATCGATGTCCGGTTCTGCGACCTTCCGGGCATCATGCAGCACTTCGCGGTGCCCGCCAAGTCGTTCGCCGCCGAGATCTTCGACGAAGGCATCGCCTTCGACGGGTCGTCGGTGCGCGGATTCCAGGCGATCCACGAGTCGGACATGCTCCTGCTGCCCGACCCCTACACCGCTAGACTGGATCCGTTCCGCACCAAGAAGACGTTGAGCCTCAACTTCTTCGTGCACGATCCGTTCACGCTACAGCCCTACTGCCGCGATCCGCGCAACATCGCGCGCAAAGCGGAGCAGTACCTCGCCGACTCCGGCCTCGCCGACCTGGCCTACTTCGGGCCGGAAGCCGAGTTCTACCTCTTCGACTCGGTGCGGTTCGTGAATGCGGAGAACACCTCGTTCCACGAGATCGACGCCATCGAGGGCTGGTGGAACACCGGTCGCGCCGAGGACGGGGGCAACCAGGGGTACAAGATCAAATACAAGGCGGGGTACTTCCCGGTGCCGCCCACCGACCACCTGGCGGACCTGCGCGACGAGATCGTGCTGAACCTGATCGATGCGGGTTTCATCGTGGAGAAGGCCCACCACGAGGTCGGCACCGCAGGTCAGGCCGAGATCAACTACCGGTTCAACACGCTGCTGCACGCCGCGGACGACCTCCAGCTCTACAAGTACATCGTGAAGAACACCGCGTGGCAGCACGGCAAGACGGCCACGTTCATGCCCAAGCCGCTTTTCGGCGACAACGGTTCCGGCATGCACACCCACCAGTCGTTGTGGAAGAGCGGCAAGCCGCTGTTCTACGACGAGGCGGGCTACGCTGGGCTCTCCGACCTCGCGCGGCACTACATCGGCGGAATCCTGCACCACGCACCGAGCCTGCTGGCGTTCACCAACCCGACGGTGAACTCCTACCACCGCATGGTGCCCGGCTTCGAGGCGCCGGTGAACCTGGTGTATTCCCAGCGCAACCGCTCGGCCTGCATCCGCATCCCGGTAACCGGCGCCAGCCCGAAGGCCAAGCGCATCGAGTTCCGCTGCCCGGACTCCTCCGGGAACCCGTACCTGGCCTTCGCCGCGATGATGCTCGCCGGCCTGGACGGCGTCACGAACAAGATCGAGCCGCCAGACCCGATCGACAAGGACCTCTACGAGTTACCGCCGGAGGAGTCCGCCGATGTCGTCCAGGTTCCGTCCTCGCTGGACGCCGTGCTGGAAAGCCTCGTGGCCGACCAGGATTTCCTGCTGCGCGGTGACGTCTTCACGCCGGACCTGATCGAGACCTGGATCGCCTTCAAGCGAGAGCACGAAATCGACCCGCTGCGACTGCGCCCGAACCCGTACGAGTTCGAGCTGTACTTCGACGTTTAGTGCCGCGTCCACGAACCCTGATCACCCTATTGATCTGCGCTCGCAGTCCCACCATTCAGGCCGCCGTGGAGAGGTGCCGGTTTCGCGGCACCTCTCCCGCGTGTAGAATGCCGGTTTCGCGCGAAATCGGGCGCTGCCCACGCCTGCCGGGTGGCGATATCTCGGGAAAGCGGCAGCACTCTCAATACTCGAGTTTCGCATCTATGCAGCCGCTGAGGCGCAGGCCAGAGCGTAGTCCCGCAATAGATCAGGGTCGGCGTGACCGGGTCTAACTGCGTTAAATCTCGCTGCAGTCAAGGTTTTTTGCGCAGCTTCGCGATCAGGTCTTCGAAGGACGGCTCGGCCTTGCTGTCATACCATGGCTCGGCGAGTCGGCGGGCGAGCATGTCGTCGGGATGATAACCGTGCTGGGCATACCAGGTGATGACCATCGACTGCATCAGCATGCCGAACGGCACGGTCCGTTCCACTGCCTTCCCGAGCCTGTTGCGGGCCTGTCCGACACCCTTCTGTTGTTTGCCCATGGCGTTCGATGGCTCGATCGTGCAAACTTGTCCGAGCCGTCCGCAAATACTTCCGCGCACACGGCGGACACACCGACTCCCACTGACGATCACAGCTCTTGCGAATCAACTCCTTGTGACCGGTCTCCGTATCCGTCCGCCAAAACAGCATCGGCCGGATACACACATCCTCGGCCTCAGCCGTCGCTTGCGCGACCTCCAACGCATGCGGGCCTTTCATCCGCCGCAGCGCTGCCCCAGCCGACTCAGTACCGTTCGTGTCGGTCGATGCTGTGGTGCCGTCCACAGCTTCGGCGGTTGCCATTGCTCGCTCCCCCACAGTCACGCCACCAGAGATCGATACCTAGCTCGTGCTGACGTGGCTCAACGAACCTTCGGGGAGCGTGGCAGCCGATCCGAGTAGCTCGGCGAGCAACGACGCCAGCTCATCGAGAAATTCGCAGGCTCCGTTCTCGGCGTACTCGACTTCGATCAGCACGTGCGGATCACGTTTGTTACCGCCCTCCACATACTTTGTCTCGCCGTCGTCCGCAGCAATGGCCCGCCACTGCTTCGGAAACGCCGCGCGGCGAGACGGCTGCAGTTCCGGGAGAGTCCCGATTTCCCCCATAAAGATCGACGTCAACGTGCATGACGCCGCCGGTGAGCTTCGCCAGCATCTCCGTCAGCAGATACGCCAGCGCAGCGCGGTAGTTCCAGCCCTCACGAAGGAACCTCCTGACCCGGAACGCTGCCTGAACGTCATCTGGCCAACCAGCCGTAACAAGGATGTCACCGTTGTCTGCCGCGTAACCGATCGTCCACTCCGGCGGTAACCACCCCAGCACACGACGGTTCTTCAACATCACGCATCATCCCCTTTCATGGCAACGTGAATCGCCGAATCCGCCCCATAGATCCGGTGCACGAAAATTCCCCTTGATCTCCACGGTAAAGCGGAATCAAGGGGAGAAGTAGTGATCAGCGGACGGCTTTCGCCGCGCTCTTTTTGTCCGCCCAGTAGGGCATCCGGGAGAGCGGGGAACGTGCGGGCCTGCCTGGTGAGGTACCAACCCACGGGCACCTGATGGACAGGATGCGGCAGTGCCCGCACGTTTCCCGCTTGTGGGACGAAACCCCGGGTCAGGCTCCGTCAGTTGCCGGGTGCGGCGTACTCACACGCGATCCGGCCGATTTCGTCATCGTCGATGTATCCGGCGCAGAACCGTAGCGGCTCCCGCACCCCTTCAGCCACCACGTAGCCCAGCCCGGGGTAGAGCGTTCGATGCGGTCGGCCCACGCGCCGAGCTGCCATGCGCCCTCACCGGAGGCCACGCCCGTTTGCGTGACGGAGTCCAAGCGCAGCGCGATCCGGTAGAGGGAACAGCACCCGCGCGGCTATGCACCCGGTAGCGCCTCGTAGGCTTCTCGTAGCTCGCTTGCTTCTGGCAACTGCCTGGTCTCGACTGCTCTGACAACTTCAAGAGCTCGCCAGTGGTTCGACGGAACCACCCTGCCCGATGCAATCGCCCGCATGGTCACGTCGCACGCTTCGTCAAGCCCGCCGGAAGCGAGTAGTGCTAGGCCCAGATCCAGGTTCGCTGAAGCCACTCGGCGTGGCCACTTGCTGAAGTCTGAACTCGGCCCCAATCGCTTAATGACTTCACGTGCGTAGCTTTCGGCCGCTGAGTCGCCGAGCCATGCCAATGTTGTTGCGGTATAAGAAATCGACTTGTCAGGATCGTATCGGTAGTGGTGTTCCGGCCGATCCGGCCGCTGTATCGGTGACACCATCTTGTGAACCGCTTCTATAGCGGCGTACGTCTCGTCCGCTTTTCCAAGTCGCGCGTTGGCACGGCCAATTTGCGCCGTTGCCTGGATAGCGACCGAGCTTCCATTCGGAGCGAGCTGCACAGCCTTCTGGGACAACTCCACCGCGCGTTCATAGTCGCCAACGGTGAGGACCCGCCACGCCTCGGTCTCGTAGCACCATGCACGTATCTCGTGATGATCTAGATCGCGCGCCAAGCTCGCCGCAGCCCGCAGGCGGGCAGTAGCCGCCGAATCTTGCTGCAGATCGATGTGCACAGTCGCGCACAGCAACGAAAGCCACCCGCCAACGGCTAGGAGCCGTCGGTGCTCCGCGAGCGTCATGCGGCCATCGAGAAGCTGCTGAACATAGCGAAGGTGCTGCCGAATCCTGGGCAGCAACACGCTAGGCGGCGTCTTGGAGTATGCACAAGCCAGGTCATCAACAACGCTTTCCAACATCATCAAAGTGTCATTTCCGACATCGCTCGCTGTGGCGCGCCTAGCTAGCTCTAACGCATCCTGTTCGTCATCACTGAGCGCAACGGGAAACGAGAACCATGAGCCAGCAGGCGTTGTAATGGCGTCCTGCTTGGATGCCAAACCGGCTAGTTTCCGCGAGTTCTGTTCCGCTTGGATCACATCGAACTGCGCCACCAAGCTACCTTGCGCGTCGCAGATCTCGTCTACTTTTGTCCAGAAATCGCGTCCCGGAAATTGCCGCCCCGCCTCGATATGCGAAATCGATGTGCGCGAGTAGTGCGTCAGGCTGCCAAGTTCCCCCTGATGGAAGCCACTGGCTTCCCGGTGGCGGGCAAGCGTTGCGCCGAGGGCACGGCGCAACTCCACGACGGTCTCTGGCTCACGTGCCATGACGCACTCCCGACGTCCGCTGCTGGCGGTTCCATGTCTCACGCAAGCGTAGCGATCTGTACACCTGAAGTGATCGCATCAAGCCTGTGGGATTTGTTCCCACACTGTTTCCCACCCCGACTCCACACGGTTACATGGCAGGCACAGTCAGCAAGAATAACGCGGTGACCTGCACAACAGTTACCGAAATGAACTGTCGAACCGAGATCGGGACACTCACATGCAGTGGTTGTTGATCGACGTCGCCGTCCTCCTGCGGGCTGTCCTCCACAGGCCGGGGTTACTGCTGTGGTGGGCGGTCCAAGCGCAATTCGGGCCTGCGGTTCGGCCGGCGGTGACCCAGCCGTGACCGCCTCACGCCGGACATGGGTGGACTGGACAGGAGTTCGTCACTACCGCCTCGACGCCCACACGACGCGTCGCGGACGTGTGATCTGGCTTCCCGATGCCGGTACCGCAATCACCGCCGGGAACTTCTGGCAGTGCTGGCCGCCCGATCGCCTTCCGTCCCCAACCAAGACCCACTGACGACAACCTGTGAGGCCATGAATGCCGCAGCGAACGTTTGCGCCTGACTGCGCCACCACGTGGAGATGCGCCGCCAAACGATGCCTGTTTGCCGACCCGGACCCCGACCTGGTTCGCCAGCACGAGCACGACGCCCACGGCCCCGCATGGATGGCCGCTGACCAGGCCCCGCAGCAGCCCGCCGCCGGGGTGGTGAACCCGCAGTGACTTCCCCTTCCTTCCGGATGCTGACCAGCCTGAACAACATCGCCCACACCATCCAGAGCGGCGCGACCCGCTCCCTGTGCGGTGTTCCCCTCACCAGCTTGTACCCGCAAGACCCGCAGCGTCCCTCGCCAACGCCGTGCTCGTTCTGCCCCGGGGAACTCGCGCGACTGCGCAGAAGGGCAGTCGCCCGATGACCGCCACCACGATGACCGCGCTTCCGATCCGCACCCCACACGCAGCCATGCTCCACGAACTTGCTTCCGCCCCGGTTGATTGGTTCCCCAAAAACACCGACAACGGCGACGACACCAAGTACGCCGACGTGTGGACCGACCACCACCGGATCACACACGAACGTCACCCAACCCACGACGGCATGACGTGCTGCGGCAAGCGGATTCTCGGCAGCGACGCCCCCAGCCACTCCCGCATATACCCAGTGGGCTGCCGCCTCTGCGCCGCCGCACACACCCACTCCCCGTAAACCCCGGTGCGGGTGCCGACAGTCCGCCCCCCGACCGGCACCCGCACCGGAACCACACCCCGAAACAACCGCCCGAACACAGTCATTACGGAGCAAAACCGCCCACAAGTTCGGTCCGGTGCTACCGCCGCCGATCCCCTTCAAAGCACCTGGCCGCGCCTGGCCAAGGCACGACAACCCCGTACCGCTGCCTTGGCCAGGCACCCAAACCTCACCAACCGTCCACAGTGAACAACCAGGAGGAGAATTCTGTGTCCATTGCTGAACAAGCACAGCAACTGCAAGCCTTGGCCGATCAAGTGCCTGTCGGCCAGGCCGAAGCGATCAGAGGACAGCTCGAATCCATGGGCCAGCAGGTCACTGGCATCCTCGGGGAAACCACCAGCGCCCAAGAGCTCCACGGCCACATCGGAGCCGTCTCCAACGAAGTCGGCACCGTGACTGCCGGGCTCGAACAACTGCGGCAAATGGTCATCGACAAGGCCGCATACCACCAGCAGTGATGAGCGACCACACCATCGGCGGCCAGGCGGAAAACCTCCGGCTGGCCGCCGACGCCGTGCCGCTGAACGAAGCCAACGCATTGTGCGACACCATCGAAGCCCTCCGGGACCAACTCGCCGGAATCCTCGGCACCAACGACGAACTCGTCGGCGAAGCGCACCGCATCGCAGAGACCGCAGCCGACATCGTGCGAACCTTCGCGAACCTCCGAACCACAATCCAAAACGCGGGCAGCTATCACCACGGAAACACCCACCGGCCCGCGAACACGTCCAACCCCACGACCAACCCCCAAAAACCCGAAAAACCATACGACCGCCTACCAAAACCGTCGATATCCAAACCGCAACCGCTACCGGCTGGAGTCACCGACAACCCCGCAACATGGCCCGGCAGAATCGAAGACAACGGAACCACCGACGAGCAGCGATTCAGTCCCGACGAAAAATCTGTCGCCAAACGACTCGCCCAGGCCGGACGCAACATTGTCCGAAGGTTGCCAACCAGTGACCGCCGTACGGCTGACGCTACGATCAACGGTGATCCAGTAGAATTCAAGACGCTACAACAGAAGGATAACCAACCGCCGACACACAAAACCGTCAAAAATGCGCTCAGTAAATCACAATCCAATGAGGTGATCTCAGTAGGGGGTTATGCGAGTCGGCCGTGTTCGAATTGGGTGAGTACGAGTGCGGCTTTGACGATGGGTCCGATTTTGCGGGGGC